>JAGQUU010000255.1 GCA_020438345.1 Solirubrobacterales bacterium
ACCTTCGAGCCTTCCCCAACCCTGGACGGAATCTTGATCGTCACTGATTGCGGCTTGCCCTTAAGTGTGAAAATCCCGGTCAGGCTCGCGGTCAGGTCCATCGAACCCTTGCCGTCCTCATTCAGGATCAGCGGCGTTTCCACGCTGCCGACGGGAGAGAATCCGGCCATCGACTTCACATAGGCGCTGTTACTACCCAGTTGCAGGTCTTCCAGCACCATCGAACCCTGGTTAGGGGGAACGAAGTTGATCTTGAACGGAACCCCGAGCTGCAGCGGGTTTGCCGGCAGGGGATAACCGATCGAGGAGAGCCGGATCTCGGCGGCGGTTTCGTCGGCACCGGTGACGCTCCGGATCGCATTGGTCTTTGTATTGACCACGATCCTGTCCTGATCCTTGACGCCACTGACCAGGAGCCCGTTCATGTCGAGGGCCCGGATCTGGCGTTCACCTGTGCCGTATAGGGGCTGGCTGGCCAGTTCGGCAACGAAGTAGTCCGTGCCGTCGGTTGTACGTTTCGTCCAGCAGCCCTTCATCTGGACGATTCCGACAGTCTGGGTGGTTACGTCGACCCCACCGGCGCATTTCGGTGAGGGTTCGGCGCTGGTGGCGGGCCCGGCCGCTCCTGCCATCACAATGGCCGCGAGTAGCGCTGCGGAGATCGCGGCTGTCAGTACCTTTGGTTTCATCTGGTGATCGTCCCTCCGGGGCTTCCCGGTGTCTGAAGTCTCTGATTCTGAACAACACCCGAAAGTGTTTGTTGCCCTGCCTGGCTGAGTCGCCTGCCCGGACCCAGTCCGGAAGCATTGTGCCGGTTGCCTGTTTCACTGGTGTTACACCGCCTTGCAGCCGGTCGACGCTCTCACGGTTGGGTCTTTGTAACCCTGATGAAACCCCGGTTGTCGAGGATGCCCGTCAACTGCCTGACTTCGAAAGACGAGTTGCCGGACTGGAGTACAGCTGATTGATGGAAGATGGCGTCATGCGAATCCTTGTTGTCGAGGACGAAGAGACCTTGCTCAGGAACCTGGAGCAGGGTCTTTCACGGGCAGGCTTTTCCGTCGATACCGCCAGCGACGGACAAGCCGGGTTCGACAAGGCATCACTAGCCCGGTACGACGTGATCGTTCTTGACCGGGACCTGCCGCGGCTCCATGGTGATGAAGTCTGCCGTCGTCTGAACCGTGCCGGCAACCGGGCACGGGTGATCATGTTGACGGCGGCCGCCTCGCTTGAAGACCTGACCGAAGGGCTTGGGCTTGGTGCCGATGACTACCTGACCAAACCGTTTCGGTTCCCTGAACTGACTGCCCGGATACATGCCCTTTCCAGACGCAGCGGGCGGCCTTCACCGACGACCCTCGAGGGAGGTGGCCTCACTCTCGACCCGGCCCGTGGCCTGGTCAGGAGGAACGGTGTGAATCTGGACCTGACCCACCGGGAGATCATGGTGCTGGAAATCCTCCTCCGGGCGGAGGGCGGAGTGGTGTCCGCAGACAGGCTGCTCGAGGAAGTCTGGGGTCAGGACCTTGATCCATCCGGGTCAACGGTTCGGGTGACGATGTCCAGACTGAGGCGGCGGCTGGGGGATCCGCCGGTAATCGAGACTGTGATCGGACGCGGGTACCGCATTTGAGCCGCAGGCCGACGATCCGTCTGCGTGTCGCACTCGCCTGTGCGGCTCTGGTGACTGTCACGGGTGCTCTGGTGCTGGCCGGAATGCTGTACCTGACCCAGAACACGATCGATCGGAACTCGCCACAGATCACGCTCAACACCCGAACTGACAGTCCCGCGGTGCTGCGGGCCCAGACCTTCGCGCTTTCGGTGCAGAACCAGCAGCTGGTTGACGAGACGGTCTCTGAAGTACGTACAGCCGGGATCATCGGACTGATCATCCTGGCTTCGGGATCGCTGGTGGCCGGCTGGTTCATTGCGGGGCGAATGCTGCGGCCCGCAACCCGGCTTGCCAACGAGGTTGAAGGCATTTCGGCTGCCAACCTCGACCGGAGACTCATGCTCGAAGGGCCCGATGACGAGTTGAAATCAATCGCCGATGCCTTCGACCGCATGCTTGAGAGACTCGATGATGCTTTTGAACGGCAACGCCGCTTTGTCGCCGATGCTTCCCATGAGTTGCGTACCCCTTTCGCGACCATGCGCACCCAGGTCGATGTAGCGCTCTCCATTCCCGACCTTTCCGGCCCGGAACTCCGGCAGGTCATCGCTGAAATCAGCGAAGTGGTTGATCGCGGCAGTGACCTGGTCAACGCCATGCTCTCGCTCTCGCGGGCCGAAGCCGTCGCTGGTCACAAACGGACAGATCTGGCCGATCTTGCGGCAGAGGTGCTTACGTCGACACCCGGTCTCGCTTCGCTCGAGCCGGAAACCTCACTCAGTGAAACGTTCGTCGAAGGTGATCCGGTTTTGCTTGATCGGCTGGTGTCAAACCTGGTTCGTAATGCAGTTGCCTATAACCGGACTGGCGGAGTCCTGGACATCGAGGTCTTCCCGGCCGGGGACCGGGCGGTACTAATCGTTCGCAACGACGGACCGGTGCTTGTGGAGAGCGAGGTCCCCATGCTGTTCTCGCGGTTTCACCGGCATGAAACAGCCGGGGAGGAAGCCGGTTTCGGGCTTGGCCTTTCGGTCGTCGAAGCGATCACCCGTGCCCATGAAGGGACTGTCGTGGCTCACGCCCGGCCGGAAGGTGGCCTCGAGGTTCGCTTTGAAATGGATCTGGCTCCACCTGCTGATCCGGCGTGAAAGGCGAATCAGGGTGAACCGCAGGGTCCGATTCCGTATTCAGTCAGCTCCCTGGTGACGTCATCGAAAGGCCCCTCGCTGGCCAGGCCGGGGTCGGCCTCGACCCGGTCGGCGGCGTCGGTGATACCGCGCAGCATCGCCTCGATTCGCCGGTGATCCGCTGCGGGCCATTCCAGCGCCCTCAGGTCTTTGTCCTGCTGCCGCAGGCTCGGAACCCAGATTTCCCGGGTGAACCTGATTCCGGCTTCGTCGTCGGGCTGCTGACCGGGTCCGAACGCATCGATCATCGCCTGCCGCAGTTCCTCGTTGGCCTGCTCGCAGATCCCGTTGGCCTGCTCGGTGAATTCCGCCCTGGTCGGGGAGTCACCGGCCCGCTCCTGGCCGGTCATTCCGCATCCACCCAGACCCACAAGCAGGATCAACAGGATCGCGAACCCGGAACCTGTGTTGCTGGAACCCCATCGATGCGTCATTGGTCTGATCCAAAGACTTTCAGGTCAGGCGATCACGAGTGGAGCTGTGGCGGCATATGATCGCCCGGAACCCCGAGGAGGAGAAATGCCAGAGATCAATCGCGAGCGCCTTGCCGAGCTGACCGAGTCCGAGCTCGAATGGTTTGTCAAGGAGAACCCGAAGTCGAAGGAACTCTACGAACGGGCGCAGAGTTCGTTGCTCGGTGGCGTGCCGATGCCCTGGATGATGCGATGGGCTGGTGGTTTCCCGGTGTTCGCGAAGCTGGCTATCGGCGCGAGAATCATTGATGTCGATGATCACACGTACATTGATTTCTGCCTCGGTGACACCGGAGCGATGCCGGGCCATGACCCGGAGCCTGTCGTCCGGGCAATCACCGATCAGGAGCGCAAGGGGATCACCACGATGCTGCCGACCGCCGACGCCCCCTGGGTAGGTGAGGAGCTCACCCGGCGATTCGGACTCGACCGCTGGATGTTCACCCTCACCGCGACCGACGCGAACCGCGCTGCGTTGAGGATCTGCCGTCAAATCACAGGTCGCCCCAAAGTTCTGGTCATGAGCTACAGCTACCATGGCTCGGTTGACGAGGCGTTCGCCGTGGCAGGTCCCGGCGGGACGACCGTTTCCCGTGAAGGGAATGTCGGAGCTCCGGTTGATCCGTCTGTAACCACGACCGCGATCGAGTTCAACGATCTCGATGCTCTTGAAGCGGCATTGGCCACGGGCGAGATCGCCTGTGTGCTGGCCGAGCCGGCTATGACCAACATGGGGATCGTCCTCCCCGATGACGGTTATCACGAGGCATTGCGTGATCTGACCCGCAAACACGGGACCCTGCTGATCATTGACGAGACCCACACTTTCTCGGCGGGACCCGGTGGCTGCACTGCAGCCTGGGGGCTGGAGCCGGACCTGCTCTCGATCGGCAAAGCGATCGGCTCCGGAGTGCCGGCCGGTGCTCTCGGCCTGACCGAGGATGTAACCGAGTGGCTATTCGCCCAGGACCAGGCTGACTATGAAGACACTGGCGGGGTTGGTGGCACCCTGGCCGGCAACGCTCTTTCGCTGGCCGCGATCCGCGCGACTCTCTCCGAGGTCCTGACCGATGAAGCCTTCGATCACACGATTCCACTTGCGACCCGGTTCAGTGAAGGGGTCATGAAGGTCGTTGGCGAGCATGGTCTGCCCTGGAATGTGACTCAGCTCGGAGCGCGGGCCGAGTACCGCTTTGAAGCCGAACCCGCCCGCAACGGCACCCAGGCCCACAACGCCTCGGACCCGGAACTGGAGCGGTATCTCCATCTGCATGCGCTGAACCGCGGAGTGCTGATCACCCCCTTCCACAACATGGCGCTGATGTCACCGGTGACAAGTGCCGCTGATGTCGACCGCCACACCGAAGTCTTCGGTGAAGCAGTACGGGACCTCCTGGGCTGAACGCCCTTTCCCGCCACGCCGGTAGGCTGCGAACCGTGAAAGACAAGCCGACAGTCGCCCTCATCACCGGAGCCTCAAGCGGGATCGGCGAGGGGGTGGCGTGGCGCCTCGCCCGCGACCCTGGCACCAGGCTGATCCTTGTCGCCCGCCGAGGAGACCGGCTGCGCGAGCTGGCCAGGAGGCTGCCCTGCGAAGCGACCTGGGTGGCGGCTGACCTGACCGAACCGGACGCGCCTGGCCGGTTGCTCGCCCACGCGGAGGAACATCACCCCCCGCTCAACCTCCTTGTCAACAACGCAGGAGCTTCCTGGCGTTCGACCTTCGCCGACGGGGGCCACGCGAATGTGCGCCGCACCATGGAAATCAATTTCGATGCTGTGTTGAGGCTGACCGAGGTCTTCCTGCCGATGCTCCGGTCGGCGGCACCGTCGTCAATCGTCAACATCGCCTCGACCGCCGGCCGGATATCCCGCGCCGGTGCGGGAGCTTATTCGGCTTCCAAATACGCCCTGATCGGCTGGAGCGACGGACTTCACCTGGAAGAGGCCCCGAACGGGGTTCATGTCGGCCTGGTCCTTCCCGGCTACATCGAGACCGAAGGATTCCCCGCCTCGGAGCTGACTTCGAATCCGCTGACCCGTTGGATGGTTTCCGACACATCGAAGGCGGCGGAAGCGGTCTATGAGACCGCAGTGCTCGGCAAGGCCGAGCGGTATGTACCCCGGCCATACGGACTGGTCGCCGTGCTCAAGGTCATCGCTCCGAGTCTGATCCGCAGGGCGATGAGTGGCGGTGCGGGCAAGCTGGCAACCACCAGTACCGGTGCAGATGCCGCCGAAAAGGCCGAAAAGACCCGAACCTGACCCTGTCCTGAAGCTGGCTGGCCCGCCTATTTCGGCAGGGCTACCGCAGCTTCCGGAGTCGCGACCCGGAAGGTGAAGCTCTCCTCGATATAGAGATTCACGATCTCCGCATCGTGGCTTTCGTAGCCGATCGAGAGATCCTGACCCGATTCGAAGAGGAAATCACCACCACGCATGCTGGCGACCACTACCCCGTCGAGTCCCGGGGCCCAGACCATCGGGCCACCGCCACTTTCCTGGAGGATCTTGCGGATGTGGGACAGCAGCGGGTAGCCACCCCGTTCGGCGCTCTCAACCACGCCGGTGTAACACTCGGGGCTCAGGGCGACGCCGTATGGGCCCTCCACCCCGGCCGAGAGGATCACTTCGATTGCTTTCGCGATGTGTTCCGGATAGTCGTTGAACCCGTTGTCGCCGAGGGGGATTGGATCGTGGCCGGAGGCACCGGAGATCCCTTCCATTCCTGCATCATCAAGACCGTGGAAAATCGCGGCATTCTCGGCGATTGCCATCTGGCGGGCGGCATCGTTCAACGAATCGAAGTCGGTATCGACGGCGCCCCGGTCAAGCGCTTCGAGTTCGGAGCGGCCGATCGTGAACGGAGCCCTGAGTTCGACCACCGGCAGAATCCTTCGGGTGCGCAGGTTGACACCGTCAGCCGGACCGGCTGAAGAATCGGAGACCCGCCCGAGGTCGGTGGCCGAGTGGCCCCAGCCGAGCGGCCCTTCAAAGTCGACTAGTTTGCGTCCTCCGAGTGCCGGCACAAGACTCTGGCCGGCTTCTTCGTCGATCTGCTTCCAGGCTTCGTCAGTGATCGGGGCATGACCCCTCAGAAGGTGGTTCACAGTCCCGCTCCTTTCAGGCTGCCGATTCCAAGTGATCCACCAGAGCCTCCCGCAGTTTCGGGTTCGCCATCCTCGCTGCCGGCCTCCGCCAGTTCGCCATGTTCGACAATGTCACCGTCTCGAAAAAGCACTCCCTTCGCGAGCTGCCGCCAGACCGGCATCTTTCGGAAAAGGAACTCGAGGTCCATCGCGAAGTGTTTGAACTCCTCGTGCTGGGCGTTGGCCATGATCGCCCGGGCCTCGACGTCGGGCTCGACCGAAAGACGCTGTTCGTACCAGTTGATCGCTTCGGCTTCCTCAGCCAGGGAAGCGAAAAGCCGTGCCTTGGTGCGAAGCTCGGGGCTTAGTTCCTCTGGTGGCTCGTGGTACTGGTCGAATTCCATTCCGGTTCCTCTCGGTTCTGGTCAACGCGGCTGTTCCAATGGTCTCATTCCACGGTCCCCGGCACAACCCATTGGGAAACGGAACCGGACGGGTTTGTCCGGCAGGCATTCCGGGTACTTTGAGTCAGACCTGCAATCGACGCGATTGGAGACAACAAGATGGACCGATTCCTGACTGCAACCGGCCTGGTTCTGACCTTGGTCGTTGGAGTTCTCTCTCTTCCCGGTCCGGCTCTTGCCGGCGGCAACGGTCAGGTTGCGAAGGCCGAATGTCGCAATGATCGCCGTACCGACAAGGCCGATTTCGTCCGCGACTACGGCAGGGGCAAAGCCTCGATGCTCCGCTGCGTCCGGAGCGAACTGCGAAAGGCCCGGCGGGAGTGTCGGTCGAGAAACGTCTCCGCCCAGGTGATTTCACAGCCGAATATGGCAAAGGCAAGAGAGCCATGGTCCGCTGCGTTCGAGACGAGTTGAACTGATTCCGGGCTCGCATTCCCGGCTGCGGATTTCAGTTTCCGCGGTCGGGACGGTCCGGGTAGATGTCGTCGATCGTGGTCAGGGTCTCATAGGGCGCGCCCGCTTCGGCGGCAAGTCTTTCTCCGCCTCCGGCCAGACGGTCAACCACCGCGAGGACCCCGGCGATCTCGAAGCCTTCATCCCGGATCCGCTCGATAGCCGAGAGAGTTGAACCTCCGGTGGTCACCGTGTCCTCGACCACCAGCACCCGGTCCCCTGGTTCCGCGGCCCCCTCAACCCAGCGCTGCAGGCCGTGTGCCTTGCGTTCCTTTCGCACGAAGAATCCACCGAGACTCTCACCCTCCGGGACGGCGATCGCCGCACAGGCAAGGGGTATGGCGGCCATGACCGGCCCACCGACCGCGGTCGCTCCCAGTTCGCGGGCGTGAAGCGCAATCAGGGTCCCTGCCGCTTTCAGTCCTTCCGGTCGCATCACGGTGCGCCTCGCATCAACGTAGTAGTCGGCTTTGGCCCCGCTGGAGAGCGTGACATCACCAAGGACCAGGGAGTGTTCACGCAGCAGTCTGATCAGGTCCTGGCGGATAGCGTTGATGTCGGTCATTCGGGTCCTCTCAGGAGTTCAGAATTGCGAGGGCATAGGCATTGTTGATCGCGTGAAAGATGATCGGCGGCCAGATCGAACCGGTCTTCTCGAACACCACTGCGAAGATCGCTCCCAGCACGATCAACTGCGGCACCGCGCTGATCCCGGTGGAGAAGTGGAGCAGGCCGAAAACGAGGCCGGCACCCAATGCTGCCAGAGGCAGTGGGAATTTCTTTCGGAACCCGCCAAAGAGGAGTCCGCGAAAGCAGACCTCTTCCCCAATCGGCGCGATCAATACGACCAGAAAAACCTGGACTGCGACCGGGCCGAGTTCTCCCGTGAAATCTTCCTGCTCCGGGGCGCCGAACACCATCGCGTAAAAAAGTGCGAAGGCGAGATACGCGAGAAAGCCGATACCGATCCATTTGGCGGCATTGCCGGGCCTGAACTGCCGGAAGCCGAGGCGCTGGAAGGCCTGTCGCCAGTTGATCCCATCTGGAAACTCGCGGGCGATCACCCACGGGACCACGACAAAACCGATTCCCACGCATAGCTGAATTGCGGCTTTCGCCGCCCAGCCCATGTTGTCCCAGTCTTCGCCACCGGCCAACAGATAGATCGGCAGGGCGATGATCTGCCCGAAGATCAGCGCGAGGACCGCGCCACCCGTCGCCAGCCAGGGCCCCCAGGTGGCGAAGGGAAAACTCGTAGGAACCGGCGTTCCAGGCTCGGGGGAAGACCCTGGCAGGGGCGACTGGCCGGGCTTGGGGTCTGTTTCAGGGGAGTCCATCGGCGTGGCCATTCTCACAGTTCGGGCCGCGGCAGAGAACGCAACCGATCCTGCACCCTCACCCGGGAGCCACGGCTTTAGCTTGGGCTGAGGCGCTTCTAGCTACCCTATGTGGGATGACCAGGCGCCAGAGAAGGGTGCGCCGGCACCGAGGCTCCCCCCGCAAGGTTCTTGTGGCTGTGGCTGCGGTGGCCGGCGGTTTGTTGCTCACCGCAATTGCGGCCGGTGGCGGCTGGGTGCTCAGCATCGCTTCTGACGCACCGGATCCGGACACTCTCAA
>JAGQUU010000256.1 GCA_020438345.1 Solirubrobacterales bacterium
CGATTCTGCTCGCTCCATCCGGCACACTTTCCACGGCCGGTGCCGACGCCCTTGCCCAGCTCAACCCGCTCGGGTCTCCGGACACCAACTCGCACAGGGTCTTCACGGTCGGGGCGGTCGCACCGCCTTCCGGTTATGAAGTGGAAAGGATCGACGGGGCGAGCGCTGCCGAGATCGCCGCCGGAGTCGCGAGCCAGCGGGCAGAACTGGTTGACGGTCCCCCGGCGGCTTTCGTCGTGGTTTCCTCGAATTCCCCGGAGTTTGCGACCCCCGCGGCGACCTGGGCGGCCAGGTCCGGTGATGTGGTGCTCTTCACTGACAAGGACGAAGTTCCGAAGGCGACTCTCGATGTGCTCAAGGACAAGTCGAACAAGGATGTGCCGATCTACGTTCTGGGTCCGTCGGATGTCATTTCTTCGAAAGCGGTCAAGCAGCTGGACAAGGCAGGCTCGACCGTGGAAAGGGTTGGCGGTGATGACGCGCCGACCGCATCGGTCGAGCTGGTCAGATTCTCGAGCGGACTGTTCGGCTGGAACCTGAATGAGCCGGGCCACGGCTACACATTGGCCCGGGCGGACCGGCCGATGGATGTGGTTGCGACCACTTCGCTTTCCACCAACGGAACCTGGCCGGCCCTGCTTCTGACCGACTCGGCCGGCGAGTTGCCACAGGTAATCGAGGACTACCTGCTGGATGTCAAGCCCGGCTATACCTCGGACCCGACCAGCGCAATTTTCTCCCATGTCTGGATAATCGGTGATGAATCGCTGATTTCCGTTGATCAACAGGCCCGCGTTGATGATGCGGTTGAACTGGCCCCCGTCGACACATTGAGTGAAGGATGAGCGAAGCCGAACACATTGGAGTCCTGGATTCCGGACAGAGGATCACTGCAGACCACATCCGGGAACTGACCGGCGCCGCAACACCTCATTTCGCCCAGCAGGTGCGGGTACGGGTCGGTCGCCTGATCGAGAGTCTGCCTGCCGATGACCCGGCCCGTCTCTTCGGCGTGAAGGAGATGGCAAGGCTTGAGGATCTGGCTCACCACAGCGGTCAGCCCGGTCCCGACCCGGAGCACTGAGCGGGTCTGGTCCAGTGACGCTGAAGGAGGTCGCCCCGGGGGTTGAGCGTGTCGGCCAGTTTCCGCTGCCGATGGTCAACGTCTATCTGGTCGGGGATGTCCTGTTCGATGCCGGCACCACCTGGGATCGCTTCCGCATTCCCCGGCAGATAAAGGACCGGCATCTTTCGCTGCTGACCCTGACCCATGTCCATCCTGACCATCAGGGTCTGGCCCGCGACATCTGCCGGGACCGGGACATCCCCCTGGCCTGCCACGCAGATGACGTCGATGCGATGGAGGGCCGCCGACCGGTTTCCGAGGGCCAGATCACAAGTTCGGTCCTGCGGAAGATTCAGGGTTCCTGGGAGGGTCCGCCCCACAAGGTGTCCCGTGTACTTGAGGATGGTGAAAAGGTCGGCGACTTCACGGTGGTCCACACCCCGGGCCATGCCCGAGGTCACGTCGTCTACTATCGCGAGTCGGACGGGGTGACGATCTGCGGTGATGTGATCCGCAACATCAACTACGCGACCGGCCGCACCGGCGTCGGCGAGCCACCGGACATGTTCACCTACGATCCGGTCGAAAACCGCCGTTCGATCCGCAAGCTCGCCGCTCTGAACCCGACCGTGCTCCTCCCCGGACACGGACCCGCGGTTACGGACATGAAGCAGTTTCAGGCCTGGGTATCCGGCCTGCCCGAAGGCTGACAAACGCCCGCCGGTTCACAATCGAACGGTCCGTCAGTCCGGGACCGCCGTCACCCCTGGCCGAACGTTTCGATGATGCGTTCGTTGTATTCGGTGATCTGTTCGTTGGGGATGAAGTAGGTCGGGGCCCCGGGGAGGATTCCGTCACCGAACCGGGCCACCTCGGCGACCTTCTCTTTCACCTTGTCGGGAGTGCCGACCGCGCAATAGGTCTCGACCATCTCGTCCGGGATGGCGGCGGCAACCCCTTCGATATCTCCGCGACGAAAAGCCTGGCCGGCATCGACTGCGTTCTGGCCGAATCCGTGGAGTTCATAAAGCGGAAGGTACGTCTTGACGGTCGAATAGAAGGCGAGGGTGCGGCGAGCCGCGTCAAGCCCGCGTTCGTAATCGTCGTCGATCGCCACGCAGATACTGGGCAGATAGGTGAATGAGGACCGCTCGCGACCGGAACGGGAAAGACCGAGTTCGAAGGCCGGCACTATCTCCTGTTCGATCCACTGGGCCGAGCAGATGATGTGGCCAATCAGGCCGTCCGCAACATCACCGGCCATCCGTGACATGCCTTTCTGGACCGCTGCGGTGTAGATCGGGATCTCTGCCCGGACTGGCGGGGTTGCCCGGTACCAGCCCTTGATGTCGAGGTCGTAGTACTCACCCTTGAAGGCGACCGGCTCGCCTGCCGCCGCAGCGTGGATGATCGCCCGGACAGCTTCGATGGTTTCACGAAGATGGGTGGCTGGACGGCCGTATTCGGCGTTGTGCCAGGTCTCTATGAGACGTTTGACCCCTGGGCCGACACCAAGCCGAAATCGGCCCCCGGAAATCTCGTCGATGTCCATCGCACTCATCGCCATGGTCATCGGGCTGCGGACGAAGCCCCATGCGATCGCCGTGCCGATGTCCATCTTCCCGGTCTCGGTACCGAGAAAAGTGGTTTGGGTGAAGGCGTTGCGGAAAAGCTCGATTGCCCAGCCACAGTCGAAACCGGCAGCCTCGGCCTTCTTCGCCAGAGACGCCATGTCCTGCGGCGTGTCACCCATGATCCCGATCGAAACCCGCTCGAAAGCTGTCATGCGCGGGAGCGTATATGGCACCGCCGAAAAAAGAAAAGGCCCGCGCTCCTTGCCGAGCGCGGGCCTTTCAAGTCGCGGCTATCGTTGGCTACAGGCGCTCAATCAAGGTCGCGGTCCCGATTCCGCCGCCACAGCACATCGTGACCAGGCCGTACCGGCCTTCGGTCCGCTCGAGCTCGTGGAGCAGGGTGGTCATCAGGCGGGCCCCGGTTGACCCAAGCGGGTGCCCGAGGGCGATCGCGCCGCCATTCACGTTGACCTTGTCCATGTCAGGCTGGAGTTCGATCTCCCAGGCCTTGACCACCGAAGCGAAAGCCTCATTTACTTCAGTCAGGTCAATGTCATCCATGGTCATGTCGTTGCGTTCGAGGATCTTGCGGGTTGCCGGGATCGGGCCGGTCAGCATGATCACGGGGTCAACCCCGACCGCGGTCTGGTCGACGATCCGGGCGCGAGGCGTGAGCCCCAGTTCATCGGCTTTTTCCCGGGTCATCAGCAGCACCGCAGCGGCGCCGTCGGAGACCTGTGAGGAGTTTCCAGCGGTGATTTTTCCGTCATCCTTGAAGGCGGGCTTCAGACCGGCCAGGCCTTCAAGGCTGGTGCCGGGCCGGATGCCCTGGTCCGTGGTGTAGGTGTCACCGTTCACCTGGAACGGTGCAATCTCGCGCTCGAAACGACCTTCTTCGGTCGCTTGCTGAGCGCGGGCATGTGACCGGACGGCGAGTTCGTCGAGATCTTCCTTGGAGATATCCCACTTGTCGGCGATCATCTCGGCCGATATGCCCTGGTTGACCAGGTCATACTGCTCCATCAGCTCCGGCGAGTAGCCGAAGCCATATTCGCTCATGACCTTGGCCGCGTCACCGAATCCGATGTGGCCCATGTGCTCGACGCCACCACCGATCATCACGTCATGAACACCGGAGGCGATCATCGCCGCGGCATAGTTGATTGCCTGCTGGGCGGAACCGCACTGACGGTCGATCGTGGTGGCCGGGGTCTCAATCGGGAAGCCGGCCTCGAGCCAGGCATTGCGGCCGATGTTGAGGCTCTGCTCGCCGAACTGCTGGACACAACCCGCAACCACGTCTTCGACGATAGCCGGGTCGATTCCCGCACGTTCGACAACGTTCCTGTAGACGTGAGCCAGCAGGTTCGACGGATGGGTGTCCTTGTAGTACCCCTTTTCCTTGTGGCCACGGCCGACCGGAGTGCGGACTCCCTCCACGATTACGACTTCACGACCGCCGAACTTGCTCATTTGCTGCCTTTCTCAGGTGTCGGTAGGGACTCGAAAACCTGATCCATCCTAGCTGATTGACACGTCAGTCAATACCGGTGGAATGTCGATCCGAATAGGGTTAACCACGATGAGCGCAACGCCTTACAAATCTGTCGCAATCGCGGGCAGCGGAACGATCGCGACCGGTCTGGCGGCGGTCGCCACCGTGCCAAGCAGCGAGGTGAAGCTGCTTGTCCGTTCGGAGGAATCTGCCGCAAAAGCCCTTGCCGCCGTCGAGAAAGCGAGCCGGCGGATCGCGGGCGCCGCTCCCGAACGGGTCAGCACCACCCTGGACCCCTCCGATCTTGCCGACGCCGATCTGCTGGTAGAAGCGATCATCGAGGACCACCACACCAAAGTCGGCCTGTTGCGGCAGGTAGCCGAAGTAGCCCCTCGCGCCGACCTCGCCACCACTACCTCTTCACTTTCGGTCACCGGCCTTGGCAATGATTCGGGATATCCGGACCGTGTTTACGGGCTGCATGTGTTCAACCCGGTTCCGACCATGAAACTGGTTGAGTTGATCTTCCCGGACCGACTTGATGAAAATGTCGCCGAACGGGCCCATGACTGGTGTCACATGATCGAGAAGACCGCGGTTGAAGTCCCGGACACCGCCGGTTTCGCGGTCAACCGGCTGCTCTTCCCCTACCTATTCGATGCGGTCCGTTACCAGGAGCGGACCGGCCTTGAGGCAGCCGCTGTTGATCAGTGCATGACCCTCGGTGTCGCCCACCCGATGGGCCCGCTCGCCCTGCTCGACCTGATCGGGCTCGATGTCGCAATCGCTATCGGCCAGGCCCTCAACGGCGAGTCGGGAAACCCCGATCACTTCGCCCCCGAGACGATTGTGGAATTCGCCGCTCAGGGCAACCTCGGCCGCAAGACCGGCCGGGGCTTTTACGACTACTCGTAGAACTCAGACGAGTTCGCTGATCCTGCCAGCCAAAGCGAAGTCACTCGCCGTCAGGCCACCTTCGGAATGCGTAGTGATCTCGACAGTGACCTGGTTCCAGGAGATCCGGACATCCGGATGGTGGTTCATCTGCTCGGCCGGACCGACAAGCGAGTCGACGAAACGCACCGAATCGACGAAATCCCCGAACTCGAATGTGCGCACGATCCGCTGCCCGTCAAGCGCCCAGCCGTCGAGCCCAGTCAGCCGGTTCAGAATCTCCTCGTCGCCAAGCAGGGTCATACCCCAAAGCTACCCGGGCTGACGCATCGAAACCAGGAAAACCTAGAACGGAAGCTGGAGCAGGGCGAAACGGAGGCCGGGCAAGGGTTCCGCGACCGAGATCGAGGCGACGATTGCCACTACTGCAAGGCCAATCATGCCGGCGTACTCGATCACTTTCGCGTTCGAGCCGAGGTATCCACGCTCCCCGGCAATCACGAGCAGTCCGCAGATTGCACCGCCGACCAGCCCACCGAGATGACCGCCGATGCTGATACCGGAAATCGTGAACGTGAGGAGCAGGTTGATACCGATGATCACCCCGATCTCGTTCGCTATGGCCCCGAGACCGCGGCCCCAGGCGATGATGAACGTGGCGGCGAAAAGCCCGAACACCGCGCCTGACGCTCCAACCGTGATCTCGTTGTTGGCACTGAGCAGAATCGCGCCGAATGAACCGGCGAAAAGTGATGCGAAGTAGACCATCAGGAACCGGAGAGTCCCGATCGATGGTTCAAGCACCCGGCCGAGGAAGTACAGGGCGATCATGTTGAAGGCGATGTGCATCATGCCGGCATGCAGGAATCCGCTGGTCACCAGGCGGTAGGTCTCGCCGTCCGCGACCAGGGCACCCACCAGGCCGAACTCGTTGATCAGGTCCGAGCTGGCGGAGCTGAGACCACCCGATCCAGTTGCCATCTCGGCCAGGAAGACCGCCACGTTGATCGCGATAAGCGTGATCGTTGCCGGATTTCCACCAACCGCAGAACTGGCGGCGGGGCCGGTGCGGACCCGAACCTTCTCGTTCGAGCATTCCGGGCAACGCATGCCGACCGGGGTCGGCGTCATGCAATCAGGACAGATCGGCCTGTCGCAACTGGAACAGGAGACGCCCGTCTCTACTCGTGGATGGCGGTAACAGGTGGCCAAGTTCGTGAACCCTACCGATACCGAAAGTCTGGCCTTCCGCCGATCCTGTGAGAATGGTCCCGATGGAGAGGACCGCATACGCACGTCTCTACGCGACAGTCGCCGGTGCCGTGCTGGTGCTGCTCGGATTTGGCGGCCTGCTTGTCAACACCGAGTTTCGGGCCCCCGAGCTGACCAGTGACCTGTTCGGGTTCTACACCGTGAACGGCTGGGCGAATGTCCTTTACGTCGGGGCAGGGTTGATCGGCCTCTTCCTCGCGCGTCCCCTCCCCCGGCTCTTTGCCCTGATTGCCGGCCTGCTGTTCACCGGCCTCGCGATCTGGGGAATCCTCGCGACAAACGGCACGCTGCTGTTCGACAGGCTTCCGGCCTTACGCTGGGTGAACCTGTTCAACCTGCTGCTCGGGCTGTGCGGTCTCGCCGCCTATGTCGCAAGCCGCTGGGACCGGATCTCGGCCTGGGCCGGAGGTCTGGGCGGAAAGTTCGAGGCCAGGACCGAGGCCAGACGCCAGAAGCGCCGCCGCAAGCAGATCCGGAAGCGCCGGTCAGTCGCAAGGACATCCGGTCGGTAGAACCGGGGTGGAGTCAGCGGCCGGGATGGAGTCAGCGGCGAAAGCTGCTTCTGCGACGTAAGCCGACCAGGACCAGCGCCCCGGTAGCAACGCCGCCGGCCGCCAGAGCGGTGACCGGGCGAATCCAGTTTCGGGGATCGCGGAGCGACTCCAGTTCGCTCTCGGTCAACTCCTCCGCCCAATCGGAGAGATCGGAGGCGGCAGCGTCCGAGATCGCGGAGAAAGTGTCGTGAAGGCGGTCGGACATCCTCTGCGGAGGATCCACCGGCTTCAGGGCGTCAGCGAGGAGGCTTTCGATGCGGAGTTCATCCATGTTCAACGGGTGCCCCTTCCGCTTCGA
>JAGQUU010000257.1 GCA_020438345.1 Solirubrobacterales bacterium
GGGTGATGTTCCCGCCACCCCGGCCCGTGAACCCGATCATGAAGACCATCCCGGCCGCGACCAGCCCGAAGAAAAGCGCACTGACCGGCAAAAGCGCGATGCTTCCCGGGAACAGAAGAATGATCAACATCGCCCCGAAACCGGCGCCGCCCGTCACCCCGATCACATCGGGTGATGCCAGCGGATTGTTCAGAGCCCCCTGAAGGCAGGTCCCGGCCACGCCGAGGGCGGCCCCGACGACAATCGCCTCGATCGTCCTGGGCAGACGGAGGATCTCGACGATCTGGCTGGTCGTTTCGGGGACCGGACGGCCGAGCAGGGTGTCGATCACCTCCGAAAGGGGGATGTCAACCGCGCCCAGCGCCAGCGACGCGCAGGTCGCCGCAACCAGGGCCAGGAACATCCCGGTAGCTACGGCGATTCTCCTTGTGGCGGTCAGATCATTCCCCCTGATCCGGTCGGCAGGCCGAGACCGGCCGGATCACCAGTTCTTCAGAAACTTGCTGCGGATCATCCGGACGGTGGCACCGAGATCGGTACCTGCCTGGAGCAGGGTGTTGTCGATCGAAGGGTAGATCTGTTTCTTTTCACCGGCTGGCGTGACCTTCCACGCTTCGTTGTTCAGGATGAAGTCGGTCACCTGACCGAGATCCTCGATGCTTCCATGGGGTACGACGATGATGCGCTCCGGCTGCTCGGAGATGACGGTCTCATCCGAGAGTCGAGCGAAACCGCCGCTGGCCGAGGCCCCGCCGGTAACGAGGCGACCACCTGCCATCTGGACCAGGCGCCCGCCCCAGCTGTTTTGAAGGAAGGCCATGGCGGTGTTGCCGATCCCCAGGACGACCAGAACTTTCTCCTTCGACCCGCTGACACCACGGGTCGCGGAACGCAACTGGGCGCTTATCCGGGCGTTGAGTTTCCGGGCCTGCTTCTGGCGGCCAAGGATTCTGCCGATCGCCGTAACGGTTGGCTTGACAGCATTCGGAGAGAGGGGATCGGCGTTGATTACCCTGATGCCGAGACTCCGCATTGCGCCGGTGCCCTTTTCCCATTGTTTTGATGTGAATACGATGTCCGGCCGAAGGCTGGCCAGCTGCTCGAGATTCGGGCCGTTGGGATGACTGAGCTGCATCGACGGAATCCCGCGGAAAAGCTTCTTCTGGCGCGGTGTCGTTCCCAAGGTGTTGCCAACCCGGATCGGCTTCACCCCGAGCTGGATCATGGTCTGGGCGGCAAAGGGACTTATCGCGACGATCCTTTTGTTTCGTGCCGCGTCCGCCTGGGGTGAGGCCAGGGCCAGGAGCATGAACGCAGCCAGGAGAACCGTGACGATCCGGGGGATCCGGCTGATTCTGGGCCTGGGACTTGTTGCGGCGTCGTTCATTGAGGGCTGGACTCCTTCGAGGGGTAGGCAAGTAACCTTTGAACACAGCGCGGAGGCAAAGGTCTTGGACCTGCCGGGATCCCGGCGCCGAGGTGAAGATAGGGTACCCTAACTCACCCTTCGCCGTCCCCCTGAACTTCCCTCAACCTGAACCGAAAGCGAGAAAGTGGTGTCGACCGAGACCAAGAACGATCGTGACCTCAAAGCAGTGATTGGTGTGCATGATGCCGCCGCCGACACTGAAATCCCCGATGTCGCCCCGATCGCCTTCGGCGGTACCCGGCGCAGCGCCGCAGAAGAGTCAAGGACCATCCTTGCCAATGCGACTCACGGCACCCTTGGCACGCTAAGCGATGACGGCACTCCCTGGGCCTCGCTGGTCACCTTCGGAGTCATGGACGACGGCAGCCCCGTCTTCTGTCTCTCCACCCTCGCCGAGCACGCCCGCAACCTCGAGCAACGGCGCCAGGCCTCGCTGATGGTCAGCGACCGATTTCACAGCGGTGAGATCCTGGCCGGTGGCCGGGTCACTCTGGCCGGCAAGGTCAAGCGTTCCGACGAACACCCGGACGGGGCTTCAGCCCGCGCGGCTCACCTCGAGGCGGTGCCTTCAGCCGCGATGTACGCCGACTTCAATGACTTCTCTTTCTGGATCCTCGAAGTTGACCGGGTGCGATGGGTCGGCGGCTACGGCCGGATGGACTCGGCCTCGGCCGACGACTACAGATCGGCAGAGCCGGACCCGGTCCAGCCGCAGGTACCTGACGCGGTCGCTCACCTCAACGCCGATCATCCGGATGCCCTGCTGATCATGGCCAAGGCTTTCACCAAATACACCGACGCAACCGAGGCAAAGTGCACTCTCGCCGACCGGTACGGCCTCGACCTGCAGCTGGAGACACCCGAGGGCGAGAAGGCAGCCCGGGTCAGCTTCGCTGACCGGATCGACAAGCCGGGCGGCCTCCGCGCAGCGACGGTAGACCTTGCCCGGCGCTCACGCGAAAAACTCGCTTCCTAAAGCTCGGCTTCAATCGCCTCGATCACTTCCGGATCATCCGGAGCGGTCGGGGCGGGGAACTTCCTGACCAGCCGGCCCTCGCGGTCGATCAGGTATTTGGCGAAGTTCCA
>JAGQUU010000258.1 GCA_020438345.1 Solirubrobacterales bacterium
AAGTTTCCGGCGGCGAGATCATCGTTCGCCAGCGCGGCACAAAGTTCTGGTCGGGGGAGGGGACCGGCCTGGGCCGTGATCACACGATCTTCGCCACACGCCCGGGCACGGTCGCGTTCAAACCCGGCCGCCGCGGCCGCACCATTTCGGTCACTCCGGCCGAGTAGCACTCCCGAAATTCACCTCAAACGACCCGCCGCCGGCGTGTCGTTTTGGTTCTGGGGAACGATTCAGTCAGAACCTCTGCGTCCAGAACCTCTAGATTACGGGTCCGTCCAGTCAAAGGGAGAAGTCCATGAGGGATCGTTTGATCGGGGTTTTCGCGGGGTTGCTGCTTGTCGGCCTTCTCGTCGCACAACCGGCGACCGGGTCGCCGACGCCGGCGTCGCCTTCGCCGTCCGCCACGTCAGGGCATGCCATCACCGGCTCGCTTCCAGGGGCGGAAACAAGCCGCAAACGCCGGAAGGCAGGCTTCGGCCGCCTCGTGATCCGGGTAGGTGGCTTGCCGGCAGGTTCTCCTGCGAAGGTGATCGTCAAGGGTCCCCGGCTCGGCCCGCGAAAGAAGCGCAAATTCCACAAGAAGATCACCCGGGTCGGCAAGGTGGTCATCCGCAAGGCCCGTCCCGGCAAGTACCGGATCCGGATGAAAAGGGTCATCCTGCCCCGAGACGTCGAGACGATCCGTGCCGGGGCCAGTGCGGAGCCGGTCTGGTCAACGAAGACCATCCGGGTAAAGAAGGGGCGGAGCCGCTCTGTAAATGCTTTTTACGGAACGGTTGTGAACCCCAACGTGACCTCGCTCGGCTCCGAAGTGCTCCAGGTCCTGGGTGATCCGGCAAACCCGCAGGGGGTTCTCGTCGCCGGCGATTCGACTGCCCTGATCGGCAAGATCGTCTCGGCCCCGCCTTCGGACCTCTTGCCGAACGGCTTGCTCTCGCATGTAACCAACGCGGAAGCCAGCGGAGGAGGCACCCTGCTCGCCCTCACGGCGGCGGACATGTACGAAGCAGTACCAAACATGATTCTCGGTTCGACGCTGACTTCATCGTTGCGGCAAAGCCGGGTCGGACTCTCCTGCGATACGGGTGGCTCCGGGGTCAATCCCTATGTGGAGATCGAGGATCTGTACATGGACGGCGGCTGGACAAGCACGAAGGTCCTCTTCACGAAAATCCCCACCGGCGCCGACATCCGTCTCTACCTGACAATGAGGGCCGGGGTGCGGATCGAAGCCCGGGCAGGTTTTTCCTGCTCGTTGAACCTCCCGGGCTTCAAGGTCCAGGGCATGGCCGGTCTGGTGCCGGTCTACGGCAAGATGTCACCGGGTGCCGAAGTGTCGATCCAGTCTTCCTCCAGTATTGACGCGGGGGTAAAGGTCGGAGCGATGATCGGCGCAAAGGTGAAAGCCAGCCCCCTCACCGTCAAGCCACACTTCTCGCCCTATTCCCCGGACCCGTATCTGGAAATTCAGGGCCCCTCAGTGGCCCTGACGGCCGGCGTCAAGCTCGATTTCGAGCTGGGTATCGGGATCGGTGACGTGGGTAGCCTGCACATGTCGATCGGCAACTCTCTCGACTACCGGATGGACGGGGAAGGCTGCCGCTGGAACATGACCCTTGGCAAGCTCGGGCTCGGCGGAAAGTTCGGTCCGGTTTCAGTGAGCTGGTCGCTGAATGACGGATACAACAAGGAACTCTGGTCTGACCCGGAATGTGGGGGTGCCGGTGCCGTTCAGGACCCGCCGCGGATGAGGGCGAGAATCAGCTGGGACAACGACACGGATGTCGACCTTCACACCTGGGATGTGGCTGGAGAGCACGCCTGGTACGGCAGCCTGGGCGGAATTCCCGACTCATTCCTGGTCACCGACATCATCCCCGAGGAAGGTGACTTCGGAAACCACGCGGAAGAGTTCTTCGAAACAGGCAACTTCGGCCGGACCTTCACGATCGGGATCTGTCTTTACAGCGGCGACCAGGCGACCGCCCGCATTGACGCGATCGACCCCGGTGGAAACGTCAGGTCAACCAATGTGAGCCTGGACCGGGACGACCCGGGCAGGGTGATCACGGTCACCCCGGCCGGTGCGGCCGGCTTTGATCCGTCGGCGCCTCCGACCGACCTGGAAGACTGGGAGCTTGAAGAATGGGACTACAGCGCAGACGACTGGTGCAGTTGAGAGGGGTTGCCGCGTAGCCGTCCAATTACTTCCAGGGATCCCCGAGGTTGCGTTCCAGCCAGTCGTAGCGGTACCTGGTGAATGATGCGCTGAGGTGGCCCTGGTTGCGGTAGATGAGGTAGTCGTGATCAACCGCATGGCACCAGCCGTTGGAACAGAGCAGGCGCATCGGGTCGATCACCGGCACGCCGCGTACTCTGCGCGCCGCCTTGTAGTCGTATGACCAGGCGCGGGGGCGTGAAGGCCGGAAACCGCAGCGGCCCGGAGTCGTGGTGTTCGAGCGCAGGCAGAGGGTCATGCTGAAGGGAGTTACTGCCTGGTCGCGGATTACCACGGTCTTCTTTGACCAGCGGTTCAGCCGTCGGAGAGTGCCGATCAGACCCTTGACAAGGTACGGCTCGCTCGCGTCTCTGCTCAGTCCACCCAGATCGTATGCCTCGCTGTTGGCAGCGGATGCAACCACCACCAGTCCCGGACGCATCCGGCGGATCCGCTTGAGGGAATTGCGTCGCCAGGTGTTGCAGTAGTAATCGACCTGGACCAGTGCGGCAGTACAGCTAGCCCGGGTCAGGGCGATCACCTGCCAGTTTTTCTTCTTTGCCAGCCGGATCAGGCCGGGACCCCATTGCATCGCATGCGAATCACCGAAAAGGACAACCTTCTTGCCGGATCTGACATCTCCGAAACGACAGGGGCCGGAGCGAACACGGGCATGTCCCATAAGGCAGCCGAGCCGGTAGACCGGACCTTTGTCAGCGGCAACCCGGTTCAGGCCCGGGATGAAGCGGGCATCGGCCGGAGCGGCAGAGACGAGGAGAACGGTCAGGCAGAGAGCCAAAACCGTTACGCCGGTGTGTTTCACCAGGGATTTTCGAGACGCGAAGCGAGCCAATTGTCAAGCAGTCGTGAGTAGGTCGCACTGATGTGGAAGCGGTCCCGGAACTTCAGGTAGCGGCCATGCACCGCCTTGCAGGTGTGCTGCGGACAGATCTTCACCAGAGGATCGATGATCGTCACACCCTTGACCTGCCGGGCTGCCTTGAAGTCATAGGAAAGAGCTGGGGGCCGGTACGCCCTGAATGTGCAGCGGCCCGGTCTCGACCGGTTCTCCGAGACACAGACCGAAGGCAGGAAATTCTTTGACATGGCGAGATCACGCATCAGAGTCACGTCGGCATCGGTGCGCTTCAAGGTCCGCAGGGTTTTTGCCATTCCCCGGGTCAGATGCCTCTCAGCCGCAGCCCGGCTCAGGGTTCTGCCACCACGACGGATTGTCATGTTCGGCCCGGTATTGCTGGCCACGATGATCAGGCCGGGCTTCTCCTTGCGAATTCGCTTCAGGCTGTTCCGCCGCCAGCGGTCGCAGTAGGCGTCGACGTTGACCAGCGCCGCAGTGCAATTGCCACGAAGGAGGGCGATCAGCCGCCAGTCACGGCGCTTGGCAACTTCGATCAGGGCGGGCGTCCACTGGAGTGCATGCGAGTCCCCGAAAATCACCACCTTCTTCGATGACTTGCGGCTTCCGTAGTAGCACTGTCCAGACCTCGCCTGGGGACCGACGATCAGGCAACCTTCTCGGAACACCGGGCCCTTATCCCGCTTCACGGCGCTGAATGAAGGAACGTAGCTGCGGGCTTCTGCTGCGGTCGCGCTAAATGCCAGAACGGCAGCCAGCACGGTCACGATTCCGGCGATTCCCTTGAGTTTCATGAATGACAAGTCCCTTGGTCGCTACATCTGGTGGTTCGCCAGTTTCCTTCTGGCGGGGATCGGCAGACTATCCGGACAGGCCGCTGCTGGCAAGCCTGACCGGGTGCCCGGGCCGTAACCTTGGGCGGTGCTTTACGACAAAGCAAAGATTTTCGTGGAAGGCGGGGCCGGAGGTAACGGCTCCATTTCCTTTCGCCGCGAGGCCCATGTGCCCCGGGGCGGTCCTGACGGTGGTGACGGCGGTCACGGCGGCGGAGTCCTGCTCGAATGCGATCCGTCAAGGCGGGATCTCGGCGCCCTTCGCTCGAAGCACTTCCGGGCAGGGCGCGGCCATCACGGAGAAGGATCGAACAAGCAGGGTGCCCGGGGTGAAGACCTGGTCATTCATGTTCCCCCCGGAACCCAGGCGAGTTCGGTTGATGGAGCTCTGATCGACCTGACCGAACCGGGCCAGACTGCGGTACTCGCACGTGGTGGCCGCGGCGGTCACGGCAACAAACGGTTTTCGACCTCGGTCCGGCAGGCTCCCCGTTTCGCCGAAAATGGCACCTCCGGCGAGTCCGGCTGGGTGGAACTCCGCCTCAAACTGCTCGCCGATGCGGGTCTGATCGGCCTGCCGAATGCCGGCAAGTCCTCGCTGCTCTCCCGGCTGACCCGGGCCGATCCGAAGGTGGCTGACTATCCGTTCACGACCCTGGAACCGGTGCTCGGCACGATCGAGACTCCTGACCGCCAGGTGGTTCTGGCTGACATTCCCGGCCTGATCGAAGGTGCCGCCGAAGGGGCAGGTCTGGGCCACGAGTTCCTCGCCCATGTCGAACGATGCGCGATGCTCATTCACGTGGTCGAGCTCGCCCCCTCCGATGGCGAGCCCCTCGCCAACTACCGGGCGGTCAGGGCCGAGCTCGCCGCTCACTCGACGGGGCTCGAGAACCTTCCGGAACTGCTTGTACTCTCAAAATCGGACCTTTGGACCGAAGCGGACATCGCTGGCCAGGTCGAGGAATGGGACCGGGAACTCGGTGAAGCAGTGCTTGGTGTGATCCCCGTCTCCGCGGCTACAGGGGCAGGCCTGGAACGCCTGACGGAATCCATCGTCCGTTTTGTCCCGGATCACGTCGAGGTTCCCGTCACCCGGGATGCCGACGGCCTCGAAGTCGACTTCGAGGCAGAGCACCTGACCTATCGGCCCAAAGGCGAGGGTGGCTATTCGGTCGAAGAGGAAGAAAGTGGTGTGTTTCGCATCCACGGACACGGGATCGAAGTTCTGTTCGAGCGTTTCGACGTCAACAACGAGGAAGCGCTCGGCTACCTCGAGACCCGCCTGACCGAGATCGGGGTGATGGCGGAACTGAAACGGGCAGGCTTCGAATCGGGGAATGAAATCCGGGTGGGCGAATACGAGTTCGAGCTTTACTGACCGGATGACCTCCTGTTGTTGACAGCGCCGGTCGTGCCGTACGGGATCCAGGTTGTGGGACCAGCGTCATCGCGCAGAAACTGATCCGGCGAATTAGGCTTGGTCATCCATGACTCTGGTGGTGAAACTCGGTTCTTCAATCGTCTCCGCGGACGACGGCAGCCTGCGTACTGACGTTCTGGATTCCGTCTGCTCACAGGCCGCCGCTCTGGCGCGGGCTGGCGAACCGCTGGTGATGGTGACCTCCGGATCGATCGCCAGGGGGATCCGCCTGCTCGGGCTGGAGGCGCGGCCGCGGGCGATCGATGAGCTCCAGGCCGCTTCCGCAGTCGGTCAGGGTTCACTTTTTCGCGAATACGAAACCCGGCTGGAGGCCGGCGAGGCCGCCGCAGCCCAGGTTCTGCTGACCGCGAACGATGTCGCCAACCGCACCACCTACGTCAACGCCCGGCAGACCCTTAGGCGGTTGCTCGACTGGGGCGTGGTGCCGGTCATCAACGAAAACGACACCACGGCAACCGACGAGATCACCTTCGGGGACAACGATTTCCTCGCCGCGCAGGTCGCGATCATGCTTGAAGCCCGGTTGCTGGTGCTGCTGACCAATACCGACGGTGTTTTCACTGCCGATCCTTCCCGGGATTCCAGCGCGAAGCTGATCGAGGATGTGAGGCAGCCGGCAGACCTCGACTCGATGGAGATCGGTGACAGGACTTCAGTGTTCGGAACCGGCGGGATGCGGAGCAAGGTCGCAGCTGCCGGGATGGCGAGCGGTTCCGGGATTGAAGTCCGGATCTGCAACGGAACCGTTGACGGGACCCTGGCACTGGCCGCCGCCGGAGCTGCTGCTGGTACTGCCTTTCGGGCGCTGAGCAGCGGTGAGCCGGCCTTCAAACAATGGCTGCGCCATGCCAAGCCGGTGGCCGGACGGATCGTGGTCGATGAAGGCGCCGCGCGGGTTCTGAGAAGCAGAGGCTCCAGCCTGCTGCCGGTAGGCGTCACCGCCATCGACGGGAGTTTCGAAGCCGGGGATGCGGTCGAGGTGGTGACCACGGATGCTGTGATCGGCAAGGGCATCGCCAATTACTCGGCGGCTGAAGCAGAGCGCATCAAGGGCATGAAGAGTGCCGAGGTGCTTGAACTGATGCCACAGGCCGCGGAGGAACTGATCCACCGAGACCAATTCGTTTTGGCCTGAGTTGCCACCTCGGTTGGCCTTGAGCCGCCACCTCGGGTGGCCAGTTGAAGGTCGCGTCTTCAGTCGGTGCTGGTGCGCTGCACGGTCGGGCAGGTGAGCATGAGTCGGTACCCTTCGGGCATGGAAGCAGCCACCAAGGACATTGTCACCGACGCAGAAACCGCCAAGAGTGCAGCGAGGGTAATGGCTGCGGCATCAACTGAAGTCAAGGACAATGCCCTTGAGGCAATCGCCCGCGGTCTCGGGGAGTCGGTTGAAGCGATCATCGACGCGAACCGGGCTGATCTGGCTGATGAGCGGGCCCAGAGCCTGAGCTCTGCCCTCACCGATCGCCTGACTATCACCCCGGAAAGGGTGGAAGCGATGGCGGCCGGTGTGCGCGAAGTCGTTTCGCTGCCCGATCCGGTCGGTGAAGTACTCGAAGCCGGCACCCTGGAGAACGGCCTTCGGTTGAACAAGATCCGGGTGCCGCTCGGAGTTGTCGCGGTTGTATACGAGGCCCGGCCCAACGTCACCATCGATTGCGCAGCACTGACCATCAAATCCGGGAACTCGATCCTGCTCAAGGGTTCCAGCTATGCGGAGCGGACCAATTCCGCCCTGGCCGAGGTTGTTCGTACGGGCCTTCTGGAAGCAGGGCTTCCGGCGGACGCTGTGGTGATGTCGGTCGGCGGCGGTCGTGAATCAATTGCGGATCTCGCCACCCAGGATGCCGTGGTGGATCTGTTGATTCCACGCGGAGGGGAAGGGTTGAAGAAGACCCTGGAGGAAGTCGCGACAGTGCCGGTGATTTTCGCTGCGGCCGGAATCTGCCATGTCTACGTCCACTCGGATGCCAACCTGGAGATGGCCCGGGCGATCGCATACAACGCCAAGATCCAGCGTCCCGGCGTCTGCAACGCGGCCGAGACCCTGCTGGTCGACGCCTCGGTCGCTGCTGCCTTCCTGCCTCCGGCGCTGGCCGAGTTGAGTAGCGGTGGTGTGGAGCTGATCGGCGATGAAGCAACGCGAGAAAATGCGGGTGACACCCGTGTAGGTGTCGCCACCCCTGAAGACTGGGACACCGAGTACCTGGATCTGAAACTCTCGGTTCGGGTCGTTGGTGACATCGAGGAAGCGATCGAACACATCAACCGGCACGGAAGCGGCCATTCCGATGCGATCGTCACCGACAATTCCCAGGCGGCCGGGATCTTCGTCCAGGGAGTCGATTCCGCCGCGGTCTATGTGAACGCGTCAACCAGGTTCACCGACGGGTTTGAATACGGGATGGGAGCTGAGATCGGTGTCTCGACCCAGAAACTCCACGCTCGCGGACCGGTTGGCCTGCGCGAGCTGACCACTACCAAGTACGTGGTCGAGGGCGAGGGTCAGGTGCGCGGCTGACGTGACCCGGATCGGAGTCTTCGGGTCTTCCTTCAACCCTCCGACTCTCGGCCACTCGATTCTGCTGGCCGAAGCCCGGTTCACCCTGGGACTTGACCGGGTGCTGGTGGTGCCGACCGGAAATCCCTGGCACAAGGACTCCCGCGGAGCACCCCGTCCGGAACTCCGCCTGTTGTTGGCCGAGGCGGCGTTCGGCGAGATCGGCTGGATCGAGGTCAGTGATATCGAAGTTCGACGGGAGGGACCGTCCTGCACATGTGACACTCTTGAGGAGATCCAGTCAACCGGAATTGACAGGCAGATTTTCCTCCTGACGGGCGCCGATGCCGCCCTCGGATTCGGGGATTGGCATCGCCCGGAAAGGGTGTTGGAGCTGGCGAGGGTGGCGGTCGCACCGCGTTCCGGGGTCGGCCGCGCGGAGATCGAATCGGTCTTCGAGAAATTGGATGGTGTGGAAAGACTTGAATTCTTCGCGATGCCGCAGGTGGATATTTCATCGACTCTGGTCAGGGAGAGAATCGAGGCCGGCGGACCCTGGGAGCACCTGGTTCCGCACGAGGCAGTGGAAATGATCAAGAATGAGGATCTGTATGACAGAAACCAGTGAAGACCTGAGCCGGGAAATCGCCCGGCTGGTGGATGACAAGCTCGGCGAGGACATCGTCTGTCTCGACATGCGCGAGCTGGTCACGTACACCGACAACCTTGTGATCTGCACGGCCCGCAATGAACGCCAGGCCGAAGCGATTGCCGAAGAGGTCCACTTGCGTCTGAAGAAGGACCGTGCCCTTTTGCCGGTGAACCCCGATCGTTCAAGTGACGCAGGATGGAACGTGCTCGACTATCTGGACAGCGTGCTTCATATCTTCACCGAGGAGGCTCGTGAACGCTATGACCTCGAGGATCTCTGGCACGAAGCACCTCGCATCGAGCTCAGCCTTGGCCAGGCATCCGGCAAGTCAGCTCCGGTCGCCTGATCCCGATAGGATTATTCGTCCCTTCGGGGCTGTAGCTCAGCTGGAAGAGCGCCGCCATGGCATGGCGGAGGTCAGGGGTTCGATCCCCCTCAGCTCCACTTGAAGGAAGACCCCGCTCCGGCGGGGTCTTCTGTTTTTTTGCGATCGGGCTCGTCGGTTCCCGTTTGAAGTAACTCTGGCCCGCGGCTGGATTGGGAACAATCCGGAGGGCGGGAACCCGCGGGCGCGTCGATCAGGCACATGAACCAGAATGCACCGACCCCGGCCTGGGTGACATCCCGCCCCTGAACCTGATGGCGGGCAAGTGCCGAGACAGGCAGCGGACCGAAGGTACACTCGCCGTATGAGCGAACTCCGCATGCCTCCCGAGTGGGCGTCCCACGAGATGACCCTTGTCGCATGGCCGCAGCGCGAAGAGGCCTGGCGGGGAACCACGATCGAGGAGGCTCGCGACTCCCACGCCGAGGTGGTCGCGGCGATCAGCGAATTCGAACCGGTACTGCTGGTCGTCTCCCCGGAGCATGCCGCCGACGCCGCGAGCCGGGTGCCGTCAGCGAATGTCGAGATTTTCGAAGCACCGATCGACGACTCCTGGCTGAGGGATTCGGGGCCGATAATCGTCGCGGCCGGTGGCAAGCGGGCCGGGGTGGACTTCACCTTCAACTCCTGGGGCGAGGCCTTCACCCCCTATGACAATGACGCGGCGATCGCGGGGCGGATCCTCAGCCACCTTGGCATCGAAAGAATTGATTCCGACCTCGTCCTGGAGGGAGGCTCGATCGCCGTGAACGGTGAGGGAATCCTGGCCACAACCGAGCAGTGCCTGCTTGACCCGACCCGCAACCCGGGTCTCGACCGGGATTCGATCGCGGCCGAGCTGGGTTCGAAGCTCGGAGCCGACCGGTTCATCTGGCTGCATCAGGGGCTGGTCGAAGACGGTGACACCGACGGCCATGTCGACAATATCTGTGCCTTCATCGACCCGGGTAGGGCACTGCTCCAGACCGCTCCGGAAGGTGATCCCAACTTTGAAAATGCGCAAACCAACCTGGCGATCCTGAACGAGGCCGGGGTGGAGGTGATCGAACTCGACCTGTTGCCGCGGATTCAACGTGACGGCGAATCGATCGTCGTGCCGTACACAAACTTCTACATCGCCAATGACGCTTTGATCGTGCCGGTTAGCGGCGTCGACCCCGATATGGATGCTCAGGCGCTGGAGATGCTCGGACGGCTGTTTCCTGGCCGCAAAGCGATCGGGATCGATGGCCGGACTCTGGCTCTCGGCGGCGGCGGCATCCACTGCATAACGCAACAGATCCCGGCCACCCACACCTGATTCCGGTCATCGGAAAGCGACCCGGCAATCCACACCTGGTCCCGGCCATCAGGATCTGGTCCCGGCCATCGGAACATGACCTGGGCCGGTGAGGGTGCTCTCGTCGGTCCTGGCCGTCAGGGACGGGAGGCTCGCGGCTCAGCTCTCGGCGCGGGCCTTCAGACCTTCAGCGGCGTCCTTGGTCAACCATTCTTTGAGTTTGTCCTGAACGGGACCCTTGATCAACAGCCCCAGCATGCGCCCGGTATCGCCCTTGAGCGCATAGGTGGCACGGGTCCGGCCATCGCCCAGATCCTCAAGCTTCCAGCTGCCAATCAGTGACTTCAGATCACCCTTCTTCTGGTCCCAGGTCATCCCGTCTTCCGGCTGATACTCGAAGGCGATGCGGGAGGAGATCTCCTTCACTTTGCCGTCGGATTTGATTTCGACCAGACTGGCCCGGCCTTCCGAATCAGTTTCGAGGACATCGATCGAGATCATCGACTCCTGCCACTCCGGAGTGGCAGGGAGGTCGGAAATGATCGCGTAGCACTCGGATTTCGGAGCGTCGATTTCGACGGTGCGTGAAGCTTCAAGAATTCCCATGTGTGGATGCTATCCGGACGGCCTGACGTAGCGGGAAGTGCGTTTTTGCCGCATACCGGCGCAAAGTGACATCCGGCTTCCAAGAGTGCCGGGACCGGCGGCCGGGTATCTTGAATCCATGACCGACCTCAGCCTCAACGGTGTTCATCACATCAGCTGCATCACAGGCGACGCTCCGGGGAATGTCGAGTTCTACGCGGGCCTGCTCGGGATGAGACTGGTAAAGAAGACCGTGAATCAGGATGACCCCTCTGTCTACCATCTTTTCTACGGGGACGAGAAGGGCACCCCGGGATTCGATCTGACTTTCTTCGAGTATCCGGGCGCACGCCAGGGGAGGGCCGGCGAAGGGATGATTCACAGGATCCTGTGGCGGGTTGATTCCAGTCAGTC
>JAGQUU010000259.1 GCA_020438345.1 Solirubrobacterales bacterium
ACGGGGCTGGTGATTCAGGGTTTGATCGCACAGGGAAAGGGGATGAACTACCTCAGAAGCAACGGCAAGTCGGCCGGCGATTTCCTGATTTCAAACCAGCAGGACGACGGCAGTATCTGGTACTCGAAGTCTAGCGACCAGACCCGGGTCTGGGTTACCGCTGACGGCACGACCGCGCTGGCCGGGTTGCCACTTCCGGTTGCAGCCCCGCCAAGAGCCAAGGATGGCAGCACAAGCGACGACAATTCCGGAGGGGCAGCGCCTTCTGACCCGGGCGGCACATCCGCACCGACCTACACGCCGCCACCCGGTTCGCTCGCTTCACCGTCAACCGGCACCGAAAGCACCGGCGGTGGGAACACCGGTTCAGTTCCCGGAACCGGTGCCGGCGCCGGGACCGGCAACCAGAACGATTTCGGTGCGGATTCCGGTTCAGATGCCGACGCCAGCATTCCGCCGGCAACGGAGTTCCCGGCCGACACATCGATCCCGCTGGTTCCGGTTGCACCAAGTGACGCAGTGCTGGCGGCATCCGAGGCAGGGCCGCAACCCTCGCCGCTGGTCGCGATCCTGATCGCACTCGGGGTTGCCGGAGGACTCTGCGGCGGGACGATCCTGCTTGTGCGGCGGTTACGTTGGTAGGCCGCGCCGAGGCACTGGAGGCAATCGCCGGATCACATTTTGAAGTCGTGGTGATCGGTGGTGGAATCACCGGGGCAGGGGTCGCGCTCGATGCGGCATCCCGCGGCTACTCGGTTGCCCTGCTGGAAAGCCGCGATTACGGAATCGGCACTTCGTCGCGCTCATCGAAAATGGTGCACGGCGGTCTTCGATACCTGGAGAACTTCGATGTGGGACTTGTCAGGGAGGCTCTGCTGGAACGCCAGTTGATGGTCGAACTCGCGCCGCACCTGGTCTACCCGACTCCGTTCCTTGTGCCGACTTTCGGCGAGAGCAAACCGGACCGAATCCTCGGGCTGGGCCTGAACGCCTACGACGTCCTGGCCGGGGCCGGGGGGTCACGCTCCCGGCGTGAACGACGCTGGCGCCGGCGTCCCGCCGAGGCGGAAGAGTCATGGTCGCCGGACCGGCACCGGACGATCGATCGCGATGAAGTCCTTGACCTGGTTCCGGCTCTCGCAGATCGCGACCCGGAGTCGGCCTACCTGTTCTACGACTGTCAGACCGATGATGTCCGGCTGGTCCTTACGGTGCTCGGTGAAGCGCAGCGATTCGGGGCCGTCTCGTTGAATGGGGCCCGGGTCACCTCGGTCCGAGAGCAGAACGGAATCGCCCGACTGGTCGACTTCACCGATGTGGCTTCGGGGGAGACGGTCACAGTCGAGGCCGACAACGTGGTGAACGCAACCGGCGTATGGGCCGATCAGATTCGCCCGGGCGAGATCCAGAGGGAAGAAGATATCCCGAAGATCGCTCCGAGCCGGGGAGCCCATCTGCTCTTTTCTTCCGACGACGTCGACATGGGCAAGGCGGCCTGCATCGTCCCCGCCGGCGAGGGCCGCCGGATTTTCGCCTTGCCTTGGTATGGGCGGACTCTGGTCGGAACGACCGATGTGGATCACGACGGTGGAATAGAAGAGGTTGCCCCGACCGGGGACGACGTCGAATACCTGATCAATGCCCTGAACGCGTTCATGGGTCTTTCCCTGAGCGATTCGGACATTGTCGGTGCCTACGCGGGCGTACGTCCACTGATCAGTACCGGAGATCCTCGAAAATCCGTTGACATATCCAGGCAGGCCGAGCTCTACGAAACATCTTCGGGGATGTTGACGATCACCGGTGGCAAGTTGACGACCTGGAGGCGAATGGCGAAGGACACGGTCGACCGGATCGTTGCAAGGGCCGGCCGTGAAGCGCGCTGCCAGACTTCCGAAATCCCGCTCGGCATGGAGATCGATCCGGCGGAACTGGAAGCGCCGGAAGGAATCAGCCGGGGATCACTCGCTCAACTCGCGTTCAGGTACGGCCACGCAGCCCGGGGAGTAATCCGAATCGCCCAGGACGATCCGGAAATGGCGAAACCGATTGTGGAAGGTCTGCCTGACTTGATGGCCGAGGTCCGGATCGCCATGGAGTTCGAGCAGGCAAGGTCGATCGCGGACGTCCTCCTGCGCCGCACCCGGCTCGGGTTGACGGCGGCATCGAGTCTCGCCACACCTGAATCGGTCGAAGAACTGGCGACAGAAATGGCCCGCGGACTCGGCTGGGGTGACCTTGAGAAACAGCACCAGATAGACGACTGGCTCGAAACTGCGAAGGCCGAGGGCCTCAACCCGGGCGGGACTCACTAGTCTCTAGGCCATGGAACTTTTCATTGACACCGGTGCCGTTTCCGAGGTCGAGGAGATTGCCGCCTGGGGCGTGCTGAGTGGCGCCACCACCAATCCCTCCCTGCTCGCCAAGGAAGACGGAGAGCCCGGTGACATCATTCGCAAGATTGCCGACCTGGTCCAGGGTCCCACTTCCGCTGAAGTGGTCTCGCCTGATGCTCCGGGCATGATCGAGGAAGGGCAGGCGCTGCGCGAGCTTCACGAGCACGTCACCGTCAAGGTCCCCTTTGGCGAGGAAGGGCTCAAGGCCACCCGGGCCCTGACCGATGATGGCGCAATGGTCAACATGACCCTCGTTTTCTCGCCAAATCAGGCTCTGCTTGCCGCTTCTGCAGGTGCCACTTTCGTGTCCTGCTTCATGGGCCGGCTCGATGACATTTCGGTCGATTCAACCAAGGTCGTCGAGGAGATCTGCGACGTACTGCGTTCGGGCAGCCTCGAATCGAAAGTGCTGGCTGCCTCGATTCGTCACCCGGAACACATGGTGATCGCCGCTTCGCTCGGCTGCGACATTGCCACCGTGCCGGCCAAGGTGCTCCGCCAGATGCTGAACCATCCGCTGACGACCGAAGGTGCCGCCAAGTTCGAAGAGGACTGGAAGAGCCGCCCCGAGTTCGGTGAGTGGTTGAGCGGCCTGGTCGCTGCTCGCAAGGGCTGAGCATGTCCGATCTGAAATCGAAGTCACTGGCCGAACTGCACAAGCTCGCCGGCGAAGCCGGGATCGAGAAGTTCCGGCTTCTGCGTCGTGAAGAGCTGATTGACAAACTTGGCGGAGCAAGTGCGCCCGACCCGGAGGAAACGGGCGCCGGCGACGATCGTGGCGAGAAGCCTTCGCGGCGACGCCGTGGCGGTCGTGACCGTGGTCGCGGCGGAGAGCGCAGTCGTAGTGGCGACCGCGAGAACCGGGGTGATCGCAGCCGTAGTGAAAGCCGTGAGGACCGTGGTTCCGGGAACGGAAGCCGAAAGGAAGGCAAGGATCGGCCAGCCCGTGAGGATCGCGATTCCGAGCCGGAAGCCGAACTGACCGAAATCACCGGGGTGCTTGATGTTCTGCCACGGGGCAGTGGCATCATCCGTTCCGACGATGGCCCTGCGGCCGGGATCTACGTTTCTCCGGCCCAGATCCGGCGCTGTGAACTCCGTTCCGGCGATGAAGTCAGTGGTCCTCTGCGTCCCGCGCGCCGGGGTGAGCGCAGACCGTCGCTGGTCCGGGTCGAGAAGGTGAATGGTGAGCCGCCGGTTGACGAGCGGGCCCCGCAATTCGAGAGACTGACACCGATCGCCCCTCACCGGCAAATGCCGCTGAGCGGAGATACCGATGACATTCTCGCCCGGTCGGTGGACCTGCTGGCACCGTTGGCTTTCGGGCAGCGGGTTCTGGTTGAAGCCCAGCCACGTTCCGGCCGTACGAGTTTCCTGAGGTCGCTGGCCAAGGCAATCGCCCGTGGTGCGGGTGATGATGCGGAAATCATCGTGCTGCTGATCGACGAGCGGCCCGAAGAGGTGACGGCGTGGGGCCGCGAGGTACCCGAGGTGGAAATCGCCGCCGCACCGGCCGATCTCGGTGCGCATGAACAGGTCAGGACCGCGGAGCGGATCCTGGCCAAGGTCAAGCGTCAGGCGGAGGCCGGCAACGATGTGGTGATCATCGTCGATTCACTGACCAGGCTTGGCAACGCATACGGTGACCCTGGTGCTGTCAAGCCGTTTTTCGGAGCCGGTCGCGAGCTGGAAGAAGAAGGGACCGGGTCGGTCACGGTCATCGCCACTGCTCTTTGGGGCTCACCTGGCGATCAGGACGTGATGGATGCGGTCCACACCACTGAGAACGCGACAATCCGTCTTGACGCCACTTTGGCCGCAGCCGGGGTGGAGCCTTCGCTGGATGTCACCGCCTGTGCGGTTTCGGGTCAGGAATCGGTATTGGACAAGGACCAGATCGACGCCCTGCGCCGACTTCGGTCTGAACTCGGCGGGATGGAACCGGTTCCGGCGGCAAACCGTCTGGCCGAGCTGATCAAGGGCTCAGGCAGCAACGAGGACCTGCTGAAGCAGCTCTAGCGACGGAAGGCATCGCGGCGCCAGCTCGGCTCTTTGGCGAGCTCGGTCATTTCAGGGCTGCGATTGGGCTGGATATAGCCAAAAGTCTGTCGTTGTTCATCGAAGGCGATGTCCAATTCACCTTCCTTGACCCGCTGGTCGAGCCAGGCACCGCGGAAAACGAGCCGGCGAAGCCAATGTACGAAGCTCTGGTTCGAGGGTCCGGTCAGGTCTTCCCAGTTGTGGGTGACATGAACACCCAGCTCCGAGCTGGGTTCTTCGATTTCACCGCTCACCGCGAGGTGAAGCAGGTCGTGGAGTTCGGCGTAGGTCAATCCAGGGGTCACGAAGCCGAGCCGCACTGCGGCCTGTTCGACTCTCTGGCTGAAGTCCCGTTCATTGAACGAGAATCGGAGATTGCCGTACTCGAGCACATAGTCAGTGCCCGATTCGTAGTTTCCTCTGCGGGTTTTCTTTCGTTCCACGGTTGAAGCCTTGAGCACCCGCGGCATGGTCCTTGGGTACCCGGGCATCATGCCTTGAGGATCCGTTTAGGGACTTCGGACCGCTCCGGCTGAACCATCGGTTGCACCCCGA
>JAGQUU010000260.1 GCA_020438345.1 Solirubrobacterales bacterium
GCTGGCAGCAGCGACCCGGAAGAGGTGCGTCGTCGGGTTCTGATGGATCCCTCTCCTCATCCCGATCTCATCTGGCTTTCACCGAAAGGCATGAGCCATGCGGTCAGGGAAATCCGTGACCGGGTTATCCACCAGGCACCACTCAGTCCTTTCGAAGGGGCCGCCCGCGTCTTTGTGATCGAGGCAGCCGAGACGATGAATGAGGAATCGCAGAACGCGATGCTGAAAACCCTCGAGGAGCCGCCCCCGCATGCTCATCTGATTCTGCTCTCGGCTGAAAGCGAAGGTGTGCTGCCAACCATCGCCTCGCGCTGTCAACCGATCGAGTTCGCTGCACTCGGGTCAGACGTGATCGAAGCAGAGCTGGAGGGGCTGGCCGACCCGGAAGCCCTCCATGCTGTTGCCCGGCTTTCCGCCGGTGATCTCGACCGGGCCCGCTTCCTTGCTGGCCGGCGCGGAAGCGAATTGCGGGAAGCGACCGGGAAGCTGATGGCCGCTGCCCTTGAAGACGACTTCACCGACTCGCCCTGGCTTGACCTGCTCGGGCAGGCGAAATCGGCTGGCGACCATTCCGGCGACCGGGTTCAGGCCGAGTTCGACGGGGAGAAGGAAGAGGGGATAAAGCACACGAAAGCTGAAATCGAGGAGGCAGTGCGCCGGGCCCGGCGCAAGACCCGCACCGGCATGCTTGACCTCGGCCTCCACCTGGCTGCGGTCTGGGCCCGTGACTGGGCGGCGGTTGCTTCAGGCGCTCCGACCCTCGCGTTCAATTCTGATCGTCTCGATGTTCTCGAAAGGCAGGCATCAGGCCTCGATCTGTCCCAGGCCCGTCAGGCGGTCAGCCAGATCCAGGAAACCCGCCGTTCCTTCCAGCTCAACGTCAGCGAGGAACTGGCTCTTGAAGCGCTGGCCTTCCGCCTGGAGCAGACCCTCCGCACCTAGAGTTGAGCGAGATTGAAGATCGCGCCATATAGCGCTCCATTCTTCAATCTGGTTTCGATTCGACTTCCGGCTTTTCTTCCTCGACCCCGTCGATCGCAGATTGCTGGGCGAGCCGGGTTATCTGCTTCGACTGGCGGGAGGCGATCACCGAGAAGTTGAGCGAGAGGGCGAGCAGGACGAGCAAGGTGACCGAGAAGAGGGCGATTGTGACGTCGCGGACCCCGAGCGCCTTGGCCAGCAGTTCAAGCAGAACCGGGAATATCGCCCCGGCCAGCATCGCCAGACCCAGCAGGAACCAGACGATGGAATAGCGCTCCAGCAGCTTGTCTCTGCGGATCAAGTCAAGGATCAGGAGCATGAACGCGATCGCCAGGACGGCTGCGAGGATCCGGGCCTGGGGGGTGAGGCGGACCACGGGTTCGGTCGCTGCGAAGAGCATCGTCAGGTTCATCCGGGTGTTCCCCTCTCGCCGGGCCGTCTCACTGGCCGACCTGCCGGGGACGGAGCTGGCCGATCAACAAAACGATCAGCGTCTTGAAGATGTAGAAGGCCGAGGTGAGTGGCGTTATGAAGGAATCTCCATGTGCCCGGGCGAGCATGTGAACCGGAACCTCCTCCACGTTCAGTCCGGCCCGAACTGCCTGCTGGAGGGACTCAACCTCGGCGAATTCGGATGAATAGCGTTCCGCGAACAGTTCCATCGCCCGGACGTTCAGGGCTCGCATGCCACTGGTCGTGTCCGTGAAGGTCTGCCGGGTCGAAGTGGAAACCAGCAGACTGAACAGCCGCTGACCGAGCCTCCGTGCAAACGAGGCCTTGTAACCCGGATGCCCCGGGGTGGCATTCGGGGAGAAACGCGAACCGACTGCAAGGTCGGCACCGGCTTGAACCGACTCGATCAGGCGAGCGACTTCCGAGGCTGGATGTTGACCGTCACCATCCAGCTGGCCGCAGATCCCGTAGCTGTTTCTGAGGGCAAAGATGTACGCGGTCTGATGGGCGGCACCCACACCCTGGTTGAAGGGAAGCGAGGCGACCAGGGCGCCGGCCCGCCGGGACAGTTCCGCAGTCCGGTCGGTAGAGCCGTCGTCAACCACCATCACATCGGCGTCCGGCACATGGGCGCGGGCGTCGCTGATCACGGCCTCGATCGACTTTTCCTCGTTCCAGGCGGGTATGAAGACGAGCTTCTTCACGCTGCGATTCTGGCACGGCCCGGGCATTTCGGCTGATCCTCCCCGAGGATGAACTAGATTGCCGGACAATGAGCGATCGGCCCAGGAGGCGTCCCGTCCGCAAAAGACGCCGCCATATCGGCATGCGGGTGTGGCTGGCCGCAGGCTTCACCCTGGTCTGTTTCCTAACTGCGGGCATCCTTTATTCGTTCATCACAGACAAGAGTCAGGATGTCCTCAATGAACGCTCGACCGAGTTGGCGGTAGGTCGGACCGTGCGGCTGGCGGATCGCCTCAGCCAGCCCGATGTGGATGCACAGGCCGAACTGGAAGCTGCCAACGGGGAGGGCTACACCGCCTGGTACTTCGATTCGACAGGCTCGCTGATCGCCCCGGAGAACCCGAATGCGGCCTGGCCGGAGAGCAAGGGTTACGAGGAAACGCTCGACCTCGCTCTCGAAGGTGAACGACCGTCGCGCGATCTGCAGGGCGGGGAGATCGCGATCGTCGGCATACCGGTGACCGACATCGGTGTGATCCAGGGCGCAGTTGTCGGCCGCTATTCAAGGCCGATCGTGATTCGCTCTGCGATCGACACACTCAGGTCAGAGAGCCTGCGGGCCGCGTTGATCGCGATCCTGATCGGAACTTTGCTCGGTGTGGGGATCGCCTCCGTGATCACTGGTCGCCTCAAACGGATCGCCGCGAAGGCGGATGATCTTGCCTCCGGCAACTTCGATGTGAGGTTGCCGGTCCGGGGACGGGACGAGATCGGCGACCTGGCCCGTTCACTGGATTCGATGCGAGTCGCGCTCAAAGAGAGCTTCGGTGTGCTGACCGCGGACCGCGACAAACTGACCGCGATCTTCGATGGGCTGGGTGATGCTGTGATGGTGATCGACGATGACGGGTCGGTTCGCTTCCACAACTCTGCTGCGAATGCGCTGCTGGAACAGGGTGCCCGGGCACCGGAACCGATGCTCTTTTCGATCAAGAGGGCGGCAACTGAGGGTTTCGCGGCTCATCCTGCCCTCAGGATCGGTGACCGTGCCTATGCGCTCCAGGCCCGTTCGCTTCCGGATGAGGGTGCGGTGCTGGTGGTTGTCCGGGACCGGACGGATGAAATGCGCAAGGAGTTCGCGGAGCGTGATTTTGTCAGCAATGCGGCCCATGAGCTCCGCAATCCGTTGGCCGGGATCTCCGGGGCGATCGAGGTCCTCCAGTCGGGCGCGAAGGACGATCCGCCTGCCCGTGATCATTTCCTCAACCGGCTTTCCGCCGACGCGGAGCGGATGTCCAGGCTAACCCAATCCCTGCTTACCCTCGCCAGAGTCGAGGCACTCGGGACCGGGGAGGTCGAGGTGGTTGACATCAGCGCTGCCGTACGGGACACAGCGGCAGCGGTCGAGGTGCCGGTAGGCCTGGAACTCAGAACTGACGTCGAGCCGGATCTCGCCGCGAAGGGTGATCCGACTCTCCTTCGCCAGGTCCTGATCGGGCTGGTTACCAATGCCTGCAAGAACACGCCGGCTCCCGGTTCAGTCACGATCCGCGGCCGCCGAATCGGTGAAACCGAGATGCTGCTCGAAGTGATTGACACCGGCACCGGCATCCCCCAGGCGGAGATAGAAAGAGTCTTTGAGCGCTTCTATCGGCGTTCGGAAACACGCCGCCAGGAGGGGTTCGGGCTGGGCCTCGCAATAGCCCGTCGTATGGCCGATGTGATGGGTGGAGAGATGGGAGCCAATTCCGTCGAGGGCGAGGGCAGTACCTTTTGGGTCCGGCTTCCTCTGATAGACCAGTCGAAAACACCGATCGCATGAACTCAATTCCTTCAATGAACGGCACCGCCGGACGCATCCTGATCGCTGACGACGAACCCTCGGTTCGTGATTCGGTCGGCTACGCGCTTGCCCAGGAAGGTTTCGAGGTGACGGCGGCCGAGGATGGCACCGATGCCGAGGAGCGCCTCACCGGCGAATTCGATTTCGACCTTTTGATCCTCGACATAATGATGCCCGGCAAATCCGGCCTTGACATCTGCCGTGAAGTTCGATCCCGGTCTGCTGTACCGATCATCATCCTTACGGCCAAGGACGCCGAGGTGGACAAGGTGGTCGGACTCGAGGTTGGTGCTGACGACTACGTGACCAAACCC
>JAGQUU010000261.1 GCA_020438345.1 Solirubrobacterales bacterium
GCCGGCGGTCATAAAGGCTTCGATCCACTCGTCTGCTTCACCGGCTTCACCCCGACAGGCCCTCAGCGTGGTGCCGAGCTTCCGGACCTTGATCCGCCCGTTATCCAGCTGGAAATCCCCACCGATGCTGTTGCAGGCAATCTGCATGCCGATCCGTCTACCCTCGAAATTCATTCGTACTCTCGAGTTCTCCGGCAACTCCATACCTTCGATCGAGACTGAAATGAATTCGCCGTTCAGGTCTTTCAGGGTCGCTGGAGCAAGATCACCGGTCATCTGTTCCTGGCGGGAGCTTTCAGACTGACCGGACTCCGAACCGCAGGCGTTCAGGCCGAGAGGAAGGGACAAAAGCACAAGAAATGCCAGAAACCTGGCCGACCGGATCATGCCCAGAGGGTATATCCGGTGGCGGTGGGTACCGTCCCTGTGTGACCTCGACTTCGCAGAAGGTCCAACGCACCTACCTGATCCTGATGCTCGGGAACACCCTTGCGGCCTCATTCATCTGGGGTATCAACACGATCTTCCTGCTCGATGCCGGACTCTCCAACTTCGAGGCTTTCGCCGCAAATGCGTTCTTCACCGCCGGCATGGTGATCTTCGAAATTCCGACCGGCGTCGTTGCCGACACGATCGGACGCCGGGTCTCGTACATGGCGGGGACTCTCACCCTGATGGCTACGACGCTGCTCTACGTTCTGCTTTGGGAAACCGGCGGACCCTTCTGGGCCTGGGCCCTGGTCTCGCTTCTGCTAGGCCTTGGCTTCACGTTCTTCTCCGGAGCAGTCGAAGCCTGGCTGGTCGACGCCCTGGACGCGACCGGGTTCACCGGAGAGCTCGAAACGATCTTCGGCCGGGGTCAGATCGTGGCCGGAACAGGCATGTTGACCGGTTCGGTGCTGGGCGGCTACATCGCCCAGGTGACAAGCCTCGGCGTACCCTTTCTGCTTCGGGCTGCCGTGCTCGTCCTCATGTTCTTCTTTGCGGCAAAAGCAATGCGTGACATCGGATTCGAGCCAAGACGGGGCAAAGACACCCTCGGGGAGATGAAGCTGATCACCACCAACTCAATCGATTACGGATGGCGGGTTCCTCCCGTGAAGTGGATCATGCTTGCGGCCCCCTTCACCGCTGGAGTCAGCTTCTATGCCTTCTACGCACTCCAGCCTTACCTCCTCGAACTGGTTGGTGATCCCACCGCCTACGGCATCGCGGGAATCACCGCCGCCCTGGTCGCCGGTTCGCAGATAATCGGCGGTTACCTCGCACCCCGGATCCGCCGACTGTTCAGGCTCCGCACCTCGGCCCTGCTGCTCGCCGTGGGGGCCGGGGCTGTCACCCTAGCGCTGATCGGGATCATCCAGGAATTCTGGATTGTGACCGGCCTGATTGCGGTCTGGGCGATGCTCTCAACCGCAGCCATGCCGATCCGCCAGTCCTACATCAACGGAATGATTCCCTCCAGACAGCGGGCCACTATCCTTTCCTTCGATTCCATGCTCGGATCAACCGGCGGTGTGGTCATTCAACCCGTATTGGGACGCGCGGCCGACGCTTCGGGTTACGCGACCTCGTACCTTTACGGAGCGTTCGTCACAGTCTTCGCGCTGCCCTTCATCGTGCTTTCGCGGCGCCAGAGAAGCCCCTCCGACACGGTGATTACCGAGGGGCCGGATGATGCGGAACCCTCAGGTTGATGCCGGACCGACCGGGTCGCTGATCCGAACCGGCCCCGGGTCGATAACTTCACCGTAGATCCCGAACGGAAGCGGCTCGAAGGACTCAACGTCATCTCGCGAGTACTTCAGGAAGTGGAGGGTTTTCAAGTCGGTCTTCCCGGATTCCGGATCTCTGGTCGTGGTCGCGCACCGGCCGACGTGGCCGGCAACCCGCACCGTGGCACCGCCAACCCGGATTTCCCGGCCGATCCAGCTGTCTTCTTCATAGGAGTCAATGCCCTCGATTCCGAAGTTCATGCGAAACCTTCGCTGGTCGATCGGCCCCGGATCGGTGCCTCCTGTGGCTGCCGGCTCCTGCGCACAGTTGAATTTCCTGCCCGCTTCACGCAGTGCGTCCAGTGAAGCCTGACCGAGCAGGCTGACACCTCCCCACTTGCCGCGGTCGGTCCCTCCCCTTTCATCCGGGCTCACCATCAACCTGAACTTCTGGCCGGTGTGAGCCGAGATCGCGTCGGAAAAATCACCGGACACCGGACAGGCATTCTCTTCCTTGCCGAAAAAAGTGACTCTCTCCGGATTTCCGGTTTCGACCGGTCCTTCAACCATCGAACCGCCGGGGAAGACCAATCTCAGAACCCCGGAGCCTGAGTCATGCTGAGGCACGATTTCCATCAGCGAACCGAGTCGTTTGCCATTGACCATCGCGCCCTCGGAATCTGCCACGAAGAAAGCCCGGTCTCCCGAAACTCCGCTGGGGGTCAGATCAACTACTTCGACAGACTGAATCCGCATTCCCTTGACGGGGGCAAAGGTGATCCAGGAAATCCGGGCGGCCATGCCCGGATACTACGGCCGCAGGACTCCGCTTCCCTCGAGGGTGGCAAGCGCGGCGGCAGTGATCCGGCCCTCACCGGGCATCGCCTCAAGCTCGAGGCGCTTTGAATAGGGCAGTGGTACTTCAGCCATGCCGACCCGTTCGACCGGGGCGTCGAGCTCATCGAAACAGGCCTTCTGGATCCGGGCGGCGATCTCTGCCGTAACCCCGAAGGACGGCCAGCCTTCCTCGACGCAAACCGCCCGGTTGGTCCTCGCCACCGATTCGACAACGGTCTCCACATCAAGCGGCCTGAGCGAGCGGAGGTCGACGACCTCAACCGATACCCCATGCCTGGAGGCAAGTGTCTCGGCCGCGTCAAGACAACGGACAGTGGCGTAGGAATGGGAAACCAGAGTCAGGTCGGTGCCTTCCCGGGCAATCCTGGCCCGCCCGATCCGGGCCGGATTGTCGTCGTCGGTGTCGACTTCACCCTTGAGTTTGTAGATCGGCAGGTTCTCGATGAAGAGGACCGGATCGTCATCCCGGATCGCGGCCTTGAGCATCGAGCGGGCGTCGGCCGGATTAGCCGGGGCGAGGACCTTCAGCCCGGGCGTTCCGGCAAACCATCCGTCGAAGGATTGTGAATGCTGGGCGGTCAGCTGATTGCCGGCCCCGTTAGGGGTGCGGATCACGATCGGCACCCGGACCTCGCCGCCAAACATGGCACCGACCTTCGCCGCGTGGTTGACAACCTGATCCATCGCCACCAGGAGGAAGTTGAGGGTCATGATCTCGATCACCGGCCGCTCGCCGACCATCGCCGCCCCTATCCCGGCTCCGACAAAGCCCTCCTCGGAGATTGGCGTGTCGCGGATCCGTTCTTCACCGAATTCGTCCATCAGGCCCGCCGTCACTTTGTAGGAGCCTTCAAAGAGCCCGACCTCCTCTCCCATCACGAAGACTCTCTCGTCCCGGGAAAGTTCCTCCCGCAAAGCAAGCCGGAGAGCTTCCCGATAGGTCATGGTCTGCAGCCCCGACCCGGTTTCAACCGCGGATTTCACTGGCCGAGTCCGGCGTCGAAGGTGAGCGCTTCCTCGCCGAAAGCACTGCCGGGCCTCATCCGCTCGAACTGCCCCGCACTGCCAGGCGCATACATGCCGGTGGCGAGGCGGTCAACCGGAGGCTCGGGGCTCGAGTCCGCGAAAGCGACAGCTTCCAGAGTTGTCTTCCGCGCCGCTTCCTCCACGGCGCGGAGGTCATTTTCGCTAATTCCTGCTTCCAGAAGGATCTCCCGCTGTCGGCGTATCGGGTCGCTCTCCTCCCGCCAGTGAGTGACCTCCTCCCTGCTCCGGTAGGCGAGCCCGGCATCGGCAACCGAGTGGCCCCGGTGCCGGTAGGTGAGCGCTTCAAGCACGGCCGGCCGACGCTCTTCCCGGGCTTCAGCCAGCAGTCGGTGGCTGGCCTCGAGAACTTCATCGACGTCGTTGCCATCGACCCTTTCACCCGTCATCCGGTAAGCGGCAGCGCGACGGAAGACCTCGGGTTCGGCGGACGCACGGTCCACAGAAGTTCCCATGCCGTAGATGTTGTTGATCACCAGGAAAACCACCGGCAAGTTCCACACCGCGGCGAGGTTGAGCGACTCATGCCAGGCGCCCATATTCACCGCGCCCTCTCCGAGTTCACAGAGCACGGCCTGCGGCTCGCTTTGCCGGACCAGCCCTAATGCGAGGCCGGTGGCGATCGGCAGTTGACCCGCGACGATTCCCCAGCCACCGTAGAACCTGCGCTTGACATCCAGCAGGTGCATCGAGCCGCCGCGACCGTGTGCACAGCCGTCCTGACGGCCGAAGAGCTCGGCCATAACCTCTCCCGGGGGGATGCCGCGCGCAAGGGCGAATCCGTGGCAGCGATAGCCGGTGACCAGGTAGTCGTCATCCTCGAGCGCGGCGACCGACCCGACCGTAGCCGCCTCCTGTCCTGAGGAGAGATGGCAGTAGCCGCCGATCTTCGCCGCCTTGTACTGGCGTTCGGCCTCTTCTTCAAAGAGGCGACTCTCGACCATCTTCGTGAACAATTCCCGACGCTCGTCGATACCTACCGGGAGATTCTCTGTGGCTGCCGTCCCGCTCATTTCAGTCCCCTTCGAAGAAATCGAGATGGCTGAAGTAGCCTCCGTTTTGGCTCCAGCAAGGTACTTCGGGCGTCCAGAGCCCGAACCCGTACCGGTTACGGTGAAGTTCAGAGAGCCAGAGCAAGAGGCTCCTCCAGTAAATCCTTGATCCGAGCAAGGAACTCAGCTCCTTCCGCCCCGTAGAGGATCCGGTGATCGCAGGAAAGGGTCACGCTCATCAGGCTGCGGGGGATGATCTCCCCGCCCCGCACCACCGGCTTCTCCTCGATCGCGCCCACCGCGAGGATCGCGGCCTGACCGGGATTGATTACGGCATCGAAACTGCTCACACCGAACATGCCGAGGTTGGAAACCGAGAATGTTCCTCCGGAAAGCTCGGGTGGCGTTATCCGGCCGTCACGCACCTTTGCCGCCAACTCGCGGACTGTGGTTGCGATATCGGTCAGCCCCTTGCGGTCTGCATCCGTGACCACAGGAACGACCAGCGCCCTGTCACCGGCGACCGCCACCCCGATGTTGACCCTTGAATGGAACTCGAAAGCCTTGTCGCGGTAGCTGGCGTTCGCTTTCGGAAATTCGCGCAGGGCGATCGCACAAGCCTTGATGACCATGTCGTTGAACGACGGGACCACTCCGCCGTCCGGCATCGATGCCTTGATCCCGGATCGGGCCTCGATACAGCGGGTCATATCGATTTCCGTGTTGAGGTAGAAGTGAGGGATCGTCGCCTTTGACTCCGACATCCGCCGGGCGATGGTCTGCTGAAGGCGATTCAACGCGACCGATTCCGGTTCATCTTTCCTGCCGGCCATCGGCGCCGCGGCCCCCTCGGCAGGCTTCGAATCACCGGACGGCGCTGCTTCCACATCCGCCTTGACGACCCTTCCGCCAGGGCCAGAACCGGTCACCGTCGAAAGATCCACCCCGAGCTCACCGGCGATCCTCCGGGCGAGCGGGGATGCTTTAACCCTGGGTCTTGATGGGTCCTGAGCCGGCGAGTCCTCCGGGTCGGCCTCGCGGGTAGCCGCAAACGTCGATTCCTTCGGGTCACCGTCGGCCGACGAGCCGTTCACGGTGCTCGGGCCGCCTTCGCCACTCGATCGGTTCTCGCTATCCGAACGGCCTTCGCTTTTCGGACTTGCTTCGCGGATCGATCCGTTTTCACTTCGTTCGGCCGGCTTCTCGCCTGCTTCACCGATTCGGGCGATCAGAGCGCCCACGGGGGCTGTCGCCTCGACTTCGGCGACGATCTCGATCAACGTGCCGGCGAAGTCCGACTCGTAGACCATGTTCGCTTTGTCGGTTTCAATCTCGACAAGTTCATCACCGAGCGCAACTTCGTCACCTTCCGATTTGAGCCAGGCCAGAATGACTCCCTCTTCCATCGAATCCGAGAGACGTGGCATGTTCACTTCCTGGGCCAAATCGATCACCTCTGATAGCGAAGCCGGCATCAGTCAAGCCGGATCTCCCAGGGACCCCTGCCGTGACAAGGTCAGCGAAAGCCAGGATTTTTCCCTGGAAGTAAAACTGTACGGGATCGGGTATTCGTGCTTAAAGCTACTTGGCTGCGAGCCAGCTCTCGCCGACTCCCGAGTCCACTTCGAGCGGCGGTTCCAGATCAAAAGCACCGACCATTTCCCGGCGGGCAAGATCAACCACGGCCGCGGCTTCTTCGGCCGGACCTTCGAAGAGCAGTTCGTCGTGGATCTGGAGCACAAGGCGGCTGGAGAGGCCTTCGTCCAGCAGCGCATCATGGCTGCGGATCATCGCGATCTTGATTATGTCCGCAGCAGTTCCCTGGACCACCGTGTTCATCGCCAGCCGGACCCCCTGGGCCCGGATCTGGGCCTGATTCGAGCGCAGCTCGGGCAACGGACGGCGACGGCCGAGCAGGGTCTTCACGAAGCCGGTCTCGGTCGCTTCCTCGACCACCCTCTCCCGGAACGCGGTCACGGCCGGGAAGCGTTCGTGGTAGCGCTTGACGAACTCCTCGCCTTCGGAGCGCGGAATGTTCAAACGATCCGCGAGACCGAAGCCGGTCAGACCATAGACGATGCCGAAGTTGACCATCTTTGCTTTCGAACGCTGCGACTCGTCGACCTCTGCCGGGTCGATCTCGAAAACCTGGGCGGCAGTGGCGGCGTGTACATCCTCACCGGCCCGGAAGAATCCCTTGAGAACTTCCTCGTCGGCAACATGGGCGAGCACGCGCAGTTCGACCTGACTGTAGTCGGCGGAAACCAGCAGGTTGCCGGGCTCAGCGACGAAGCATCCCCTGAGAGGACGGCCGACCTCGGAGCGAATCGGGATGCTCTGCAGGTTCGGCTGGATCGAGGAAATCCGGCCGGTCGGCGCCGCGGTCTGCATGAACGTCGTGTGGACCCGCCCGGTCGCCGGATCAATCGCCGCCGGCAATGGCTCCAGATAGGTGTTCCTGAGCTTTGTCAGCTCACGCCACCCTTCGATCAGGGCGACGATCTCGTGTTCGTCGCGGATCTGGGCCAGCACCCGTGCATCGGTCGAGAAGCCGGTCTTTCCTCGTCGTTTGCGAGGCAAACCAAGTTCCTCGAAAAGCACCTGGCCAACCTGCTGTGGCGACCCGATCGTGAACTCGCGGCCGGCCAGGTTGTGGATCTCGCTCTCGAGCTCGGCTATCCGTTCACCCAATCCGGCTGACATCTCCTCGACTTTCTCGCGGTCCAGCTTCAAGCCGATCCGTTCCATCGCCGCAAGCACCCTGATCAGGGGTTGCTCGATATCCACGAGGAGGTCGAGCAGTCCCGCATCCTCAAGACGCGGACGCTGGAACTCGGCAAGGTTCCAGACTGTCGCTGCGATCTCGGGGGCGATCGAACCCTCCGGTTCCTCATCCACGATCAGAGACATCTGGCCGTCATCGTCGTCAAGTCCCGATGGGGAAAGGCCCGCCGCGACGGCAAGCTCATCGAGATGGTAATTGCGGCGGGAGGGTTCCAGCAGATATGCCGCCACCAGAGTGTCATGACTGATCACGGGACCCTTCCCGGTTGCTTCGAGCGCCGCGAGCAGGCCGACCCGCTGGCCACCGATGGCCTTGATGTCATGCCCGATGAGCGGCCTTCCCTCCACCATGGCCGCGAACTGTCCGGCGTCGCCCTGCCCGCCGACGACTTTGCGTCCGTCGGTCGCGGCCCAGCCACCGTAGAGCTCAATCGCAACCGGACCCTCGGCAAGTTCGTCGATGCCACCATCTGAAACAACCACCTCGGCCGGGGCAGGGGCTTCCTCGGTAACGCCCGGGATCGCTGCTTCACCCAGAGCTTCCTCGAGCCGGTTCATCGCTGCTCTCAGCTCAAACCCGGTCATGAAGGCACGCAGGTTCTCCCGGTCCGGAACGGTAGCCATCAGCTCGTCGATATCGACGTTCGTCTCGACTTCGAAGTCCATCGTCGCGAGCTGTTTGGAGATCCTGGCATCCTCGGCAAACTCGGTCAGGTTCTCTTTCCTCTTCTTGCCGGAAATCTGGTCGACGTTGGCGAGGACTTCTTCGAGTGAAGGGAACTGCTCCAGGAGTTGGGCGGCAGTCTTCTCGCCGATTCCGGGGACCCCGGGGATGTTGTCCGAGGTATCGCCTCGCAGCCCCATCAGGTCGGTAACAAGTTCCGGGTAGACGCCGTAACGCTCCTTCACTGCCTCGCGGTCGTACAGCTTGGTTTCGGTTATCCCCCTGGAGGTGCTCATCACCTTCACCGTGTCGCTGACCAGCTGGTAGGCGTCCCGGTCGCCCGTGACGACAACAACCGGGATGCCTGCCTCGGTTGCCTGCCTGGCAAGAGTGGCGATCACGTCGTCGGCTTCATAGCCGTCGACCTTCACGTTGGTGTACCCGAAGGCATCCACCAGCTCGAGCAGATGTGGCCATTGTTGACGCAGCAGGTCCGGCTTCGGCGGGCGCTGGGCCTTGTATTCCGGGTAGACCACCTCACGGCCGGACATCCCCGCGTCCCAGGCCACTGCTATCTGGCGCGGACGGTAGTCGGCGATCAGCTTGACCAGCATTGACGCAAGTCCGAATACCGCGTTGGTCGGGCGACCGTCGGCGGTCGCCATTGAGTCCGGCAGGGCAAAAAAAGCCCGGTAGGCCAGGCTGTTGCCGTCGATCAGGAAAAGCTCGGGTCCGGTCTCGATTTCGCTCACTGACCGATCATATTTGGCGGCTTTCGCGGCTACCTGTGAGGGCCTTTCCATCCGAAGTCCGGAGCGCTTGGCCCTGCCTTGCCACCTGACCTCTCCTTTGCACAAATATGATTGATCGATGCCTCCAGTTTCAGCCCAGTACAGCGTCACGGTCCGTGTCGAACTCGATGCCCGTCAAGAGCCCCTCGGCAAACTGACCGCGTCGGTAGCCGAGGCAGGCGGCCAGCTTGTGGGCGTGGACCTGATCCCTGGTGCGGGAGCCGAGGGCAAAAGGGTCCGTGAGTTCACGATCGATGCAGTCGACCAGGAGCATTGGGAACGGATCCTCCGCGGGCTCGGTTCGATCCGGGGTGCCCGGGTCATGGAGTACACGGACCGCACAATGCAAATGCACCGCGGCGGCAAGGTTTCCGTTGAGAACAAGTACCCACTGAAGACGCGCGATGATCTTTCGATGGCCTACACCCCGGGTGTGGCCCGGGTCTGCACGGCGATCAACCAGGACCGCAAGCTCGCCTTCGAGTACACGATCAAGAAGAACACGGTTGCGGTGGTTTCCGACGGCACCGCGGTGCTCGGGCTCGGCGATATCGGGCCGGAAGCCGCGATGCCGGTGATGGAAGGCAAGGCAATGCTCTTCAAGGAATTCGCCGGCGTGGACGCATTTCCGATCTGCCTGGATACCACCGATCCCGAAGAAATAATCCGCGCGGTCGAGCTGATCGCTCCGACATTCGGTGGCATCAACCTGGAGGACATCTCCGCTCCGCGCTGTTTCGAGATTGAGGATCGCCTCAAGGAAACACTCGATATTCCGGTCTTCCACGACGATCAGCACGGTACCGCTGTGGTCACAATGGCCGCACTATTCAATGCCTTGAAGATCATCGACAAGCCAATCGAGGAGCTGAGAGTCCTGATGGTCGGTCTCGGCGCAGCCGGGGTTGCGGTGACCAAAATGATGCTGGCCGCCGGCCTTACCCATGTGGTCGGTTGTGACCGCAGGGGAGCGCTTTCCACCACCCGCGAGGATTATCAGGCAGGTGAGCTGACCGGGATCAAGAAGTGGTTCGCCGAGAACTCGAATCCGGACCATCTGCTCGGCACCCCGGACGAGGTGATCGAGGGCATGGATGTGTTCGTAGGTCTTTCCGGACCAGGGGTGCTTCAGGCCGAATCGCTCGGCAAAATGAACAGAGACCCGATCGTTTTCGCGATGTCGAATCCGGACCCGGAGGTCTCCCCCGAGGAAGCCGCAAAGTACGTCCGGATCATGGCTACCGGACGCTCGGATTACCCGAACCAGATCAACAACGTGCTGTGCTTCCCCGGTATCTTCCGCGGTGCCCTTGATGCCGGTGCTCCGCAGATCACCGAAGAAATGAAGATGGCCGCTGCCCGCGGCATCGCCGATGTGGTCGGCGATGATCTCTCCGAGGACTACATCATCCCCTCGGTCTTTGACCGCGACGTCGCTCCACGGGTTGCCGAAGCCGTGGTCCGCGAGGCGAAACTCGCCGGAGAAGCCCGCTTCAACGTGGAAACCGGCGCCTTCACCACCCTCGGATAGCCCGGATCCTGACGGCATGCAGGTTGCCGCCAGCCCGCGGCGTGCGAAAGCCGCCTGGTTGCCTCGGGTTCTAGAAGCCGCCCGGTTGCCTCAGCTTCCGGAGCGGCGGGCCTGATCAAGCGGGATCCGGTCGAGTTGGTGAATCTTGCCAATCTCCGACCACTCGTTCTTGCCGAGACGAGCCAGCGGTTCAAGCAGTCCGATGTCCGGATGGCCGTCAACCAGTACAGATTCGCTGATCGACAGGTGAACGACCTTTCCGAAGACGACCACCGAGGACCCGAAATCGACACTACTCTCGGTTCGGCACTCGATCGCGACCGGTGAACTCGCGACCCGGGGTGGCTTCACCGCTACGGAGTCTTCTCGCTCGATTCCCGCCTCCGTGAACTCGTCTTCATCCGGTGGGTAGGGAGTCGCAGAAGCATTTACGGCATCGAGGTTCCCGAAGTCGGCCAGATTGATAACGAACTCACCCGTGTCGAGAGCATTCCTCAGCGAATCATGTCGGCCGATCGAGGTGAATTGGAGAATCGGAGGCACTTCGGACGCGAAAGTGAAGAACGAATGAGGAGCCAGATTGTCGATACCGTCAATCGAGGTGGTTGATACCCAGGCGATGGGCCGGGGCACCACGACCGACTTCAACAGACCGGCAAACTGCTGGTCCGGAAGTTCGCCCAAACCGAGTTCGCGGCGCCCGGGCTTGGCTTCCCCGGTCATCTAGAAGGCCGCGAGGCCCCAGCCCCAGATGACCTTGTCGTGACGGTCCCTGATCACCTTGTTGCGACGCGCAGCGGGACCGGTGGTGACGGTGTCGCGCCGGCCGTTGCGGGAATCCAGAACGTTGATTCCTTCACGGCCGAGCAGGGAAGATTTGCCCTGCTGCTGGCGGTGGCGACGACCGATGATCAGCCAGTCGGCCTGGGAGCTGCCCTCCAGCCGCTCAACGTTCGGAGCGAGCCGGGTCCGTGCTTCACAGGGTCCATTCATCCACTCCACATAGCCCGCGCCCAGGTCAGCCTTCACCCCGCGGGGTGAGCCCGCGAAAACCGCGCTGTCATTGCCGGGGCCGCCGTCAAAGTTCGAACCCGCACAAGGACGCAGGATATGGGCGTGATCGGTTCCCTGACCGCCGCGAATCGTGACCCGGTCGTTCGCATAGATGAGGTCATTGTTGCCACCTCCGGAAAGGATGCTGCCGGCGCTGTCGCTGCCGGTCGAGATGAAATCTTTGCTCGGCCCACCCTGAATCACGTTGCTTCCATTGCCGCCGTTCAGGGTGGTGGACATATTCCTCGGGATCGAACTGCCGAGCCGGATTTCATCGGCGCCTTCGCCGCCGTAGACAAGCATGCCATCAAGGTTATTGCGATCGACCGGGCAGTTGATCGATTCCGCAACCAGTGATCCGGCCTGTTGGTTGACCCCCCGACAAAGCCCGGAGGGCACGGCCCCTCCGGCTACTTCGATCCGGAAGATCTGGTTGGCGTCGTCGTACCCGATCGCGATGCTGTCGCTTCCATTGCCGCCCATCACGACGGGAATCCCACCCTCGCTGATATCTACAAGAGTCAGACGTTGGCCGAAGTTGCCCGGCGACTCGCGGTTGCAGCGGGAGGAAGCCTGGAATCCGGAACATTCGTTTTCACCGAGCCCACCGTCAACTGTGTCGTTGTCCTGGCCGTTGCCAACGATTACGTCATCGCCGAGTCCGCCCTGGATCGTGTTGTTCACTCCGGGTGCCGCGGTAATTTCATCGTTGAAGGCGGAACCGATCACATTTTCGAGTGAGTTCAGCCGGTATCGGGTAGTCCCGAGCGAGGTGCCTGCCTGCAGGTCGATGATCACACCGTCGATGCGTCTCCCCCCAGGAGGAGTATGGGCCGCATAGGAGATCGTGTCAGTGCCGGGACCGCCAAATATCCGGGCAAGGCCGCGGCCCGTTGTCACGAACAGGTCATCGCCGCCGTTGCCATACAGCTTCTTGATTCCGGAGTGAGTGATGATCGTGTCGGCCAGCGGGGTTCCATACGCCCAGTCGTCACCTTCCCCGCCATCAAGGTAGGCGGGTCCGTTGTTGTTCGGACGGTCTGCCTTGAGCCGGTCGTTGCCCTGCTCACCGAAGAGCTTCTCCCTGATGCCTTCCGCGGTGACTCCGCCGTTCGAGAAGAGGAAATCGGTGCCGTTCCCACCGTGAATCTCGGAAACGGCCGTGCCCAGGCTGTGGATCCGGTCCGAGCCGGTGAGACCGTAGAGCCGGTTGCCGGTGCCGGCGTAATCATAGATTCGGTCATTTCCACCGAGCCCGAGGACTGTGTCACGGTCAGGCAGATCACCGGGGTTCCGTTCGGGTCCGGCGTAAATCAGATCGTGGCTTTTCGAGCCGCGAATGTAGTCGTTGCCCAGGCCGCCCTGGACCACGCCCTTCGAGGTATTGGAATGGAGGGAAATGCGGTCATTCCCGGAACCGCCATCAACCTTGACGCTGTTGCCACGGCCAGTCCGGATGCGGTCATCACCCGAACCGCCGAACACGCGCAGCTTGTTTCCCTTGTCGGTGATGATGAGGTCATTGCCGGGTCCGCCATGCACCGTCGCGTCCCCCTTCGCCGCATGGATCCGGTCATTTCCGGGGCCAGCGTCGGTGAAAGTGATGCCTTTACCGGTCCGGATCGTCTGTGAACCCTCGCCAGCGCAGATGTGGCTGAACGGCTTGCCAATCACGGTTACTTTGTCACCAGCCACCCAGGCCACATCGCGGTACTTGAGTCGGACTGTCTTGCTGTCGCCGCTGATCACCCGGTTGATCTTCTTGCCGAAGCATTTTGCGGGTCTCGCTTCCGCCTGGCCCGGAGTGACGGCCAGCACTGCAAATGCGACCAGAACAACGCTGGCTGCGGATACTGCGAAAACGATCGTTCGAGAAAGCGGGAAGGGAGGATTCATCGGATGCTTGTCTTTCATAGCACCTGATTTCGGCCATAGTTTCGGCCTGATTCAGGCAGGGGCCTCGCGGACCCCCAGCTGTAATCGTTTCAGACCCGGCCTCCGGGCCCTTCCCCGGTCGCCCGCCTAGTAGCCAGCCAGGCCGTAACCCCAGACCACATTGTCCTTGGCGTCAGCGATGACCTTGTTCTTGCGGCCACCGGATCCGGTCGTGACACTGTCAATGCTGCCGTTCCGGGAATCGAAGACGTCGATCCCGCCTCTCCCGAAAATCACGGAACGCCCATCCTGTGCCTTGTTCCGTTTGCCGATGATCAGATGATCGTTGCTGTCGGTTCCTTCCAGCTTTTCAATGTCTTTCGCAATCGAGGTGCGGCTACCGCCACATCCCCCTCCGTTCCATTCCGCGTAGCCACCTGCGAGATCGGCTTTGACGCCACGGGCCGCGCCGGCGAACACGACGCTGTCCGTACCGGAATCACCCTTCAGATTGGCGCCAACGCAGGGATCGACAACGCGGAAGATGTCAGTGTCGGGGCCACCGGCGATCGAAACGGCATCCACCGCGTAGATGACGTCGAGGCCACCGCCACCGTTGAGAGTGCTCCCGGCGCTACCTGGCGCGGTCGAAATGAAGTCCTTGCTCGGCCCACCATTGATCGTGTTGTTTCCGGCTCCGCCGTTAACGGTGGTGGTCAGGGTCCGGGGAACCGAGTTCTCGAGCTTGATCGAATCGGCGCCGGCGTCCCCGTAAACGAGCATGCCGTTGAGATTGTTGGGGTCGACTGGACAACTGAAGCCGCCACCGGATTTCTGGCAGAGACCCGAAGCGAGACCGCCACCTGCCACGTTGACCGTGAAGCGGCTTGGTCCACTTCCGTAGCCGATCGAGATGTCGTCGGGAGCGGTGCTTCCCATCACGATCAGCAGGCCGCCTTCGGTGATGTCAATCTGTGGCTGGGAACCCGACGCATTGCCGGGTGAGTTCTCGTTGCAGTTGGTCATCTGGCCACCGAAACACTCGTTCTCACCGAGCCCGCCGTCAATAGTGTCACCGCTATTGCCCGAGATCACATCGTTGCCCAGCCCGCCCTGGAGAACGTTGTCCTGACCAGGTGAGCCCTCGATTTCATCGTCAAAAGCCGAGCCGATCACGTTCTCGATCCCGTCCAGGCTGTAACCGGAAAACCCGAGCGACCTTCCGGCCGCGAGATCAACCATGACTCCGCTGATCGATCCGGGCCGCTCGGAGGGCGTGTGGGCAGCAAAGGAAATCGTGTCCCGACCGGCGCCCCCTTCGAAAGTCCCCTGGCCGCGGCCACTGGTCACGAACAGGTCATCGCCACCCTCGCCCCAGACCTTCTTGATGCCGGAGTTGTAGATGATCGTGTCGCCCAGCGAGGTACCGCGTATCTGGTCGTCCCCTTCGCCTCCGTCAAGGTAGGCGGGACCGTTGGTGCCGGGCTTGTTGGCCATCAACCGGTCGTTGCCCTGCTCACCAAAAAGCTTCTCGAGAGTTCCGCCTGCCGTCTTGCCACCGTTCGAGTACAGGAAGTCGGTGCCGTTGCCGCCATGAAGCTCGGACACCGCGTTTCCGAGGCTGTGGAGCTGATCCGATCCGGTATCGCCAAAAAGCTTGTTGCCGTTGCCGCCGTAGTCGAAGATGTGGTCGTTGCCCCCTCCACCCTCGAGACGATCCGAATCACCGCTGCCACCCGGAGTGTTCTCGGGGGATCCGTAAATGAAGTCATGGCCGTTTGAACCGATGATTTCGTCATCTCCGGTCCCGCCGTAGGCCTTGTTGTTGTTACTGCTCGGATGCAGGATGATCTTGTCGTCACCCGGACCGGCATCCGTGAATGAGGTTCCCTTGCCGGCGTTGATGATCTGGCGGCCCTTGCCCGCACAGATCCGGCTGTAGGGCTTGCCGATCACCGTCACCTTGTTGCCCTCGATGAACGCGACGTCTTTGTATTCAAGCCGGACAGTCGTGCTGTCTGCCTTTACAACCCGGTTCACCTTCTTGCCGAAGCATTTGGCCGCATCAGCAGTTGCCACCCCCGGGCCGAGAGCAAGCAGAATCCCGACAACCGCCAGTCCGGCCAAGAGGCCGGAAACGATCGGCAATGCCGGCGCAACATCGTCCCTATCGCGTTCCAGATTTCTCATCCGGATCATCCTTCCCCAGTCCACGGGTACCCTTCTTGACGGTCCCCGGATTTTCTGTGTCCCTGACACATGACGGAGTTACCTGCTCCGATCTTCCACGCAACTACTCAAGGTTAACGCCCGGGCCCGCGAATTGCAGCAATTTGCAACAGTCGGGGCGAGACGGAGACGACGGAACTCTAAACTAGGTCCGGATGTCTGAACCGAAGCCAGGCCGTGGAGGCCGCATTCTCGTGACTGGTGGCACCGGCCTGATCGGCTCCACCCTCTGCAACGCCCTGATCGACCGTGGCGACAGCGTGGTCGGGCTGAGTCGGGATCCCGAACGCGCCGCGAAGTCCCAGCCAAGGGTCGAATGGCATGGCTGGGAAGCCGTCCGTGAGCGACCGCCACGGGAGGCTTTTGAGGGTGTCGATGCGGTGGTAAACCTTGCCGGAGAACCAGTCAACCAACGCTGGAACGACGATGTGAAGGAACGGATCGCCCGCAGCCGGATCAAGGCAACAAAGAACCTTGTGGCCAAAATATCGGCCCTGGACGAGCGCCCGAAGACCCTGATTTCCAGCTCCGCGATTGGCTATTACGGCAACCGGGGCGACGAGCTCCTGTACGAGACCGCGGAACCGGGCGATGACTTCCTGGCCGGTGTCGTAGTGGGCTGGGAAGCCGCTGCGAGTGCCGCCGAGGACCATGGTCTGCGGGTGGTGACCATCCGCTCGGGACATGTGCTTGATCCTCGGGGTGGCCTGCTGAAGGAGTTGCTCCTGCCATTCAGGATGGGAGTAGGTGGCCCGATCGCCGGCGGCATGCAATACATGTCCTGGATTCATCGTCACGACGAGGTCGGAATCCTGCTCTGGGCGCTCGAAAATGAAGCGATCAGCGGGCCGGTCAACGCGACCGCCCCCAATCCGGTGACCAACAAGACTTTTTCCCGGACCCTGGGCAAAGAACTCGGCCGACCGGCCATCCTGCCTGTGCCCGGCTTCGCGATTGACATCGTCAAAGGCGGCGGAATCGGGCACGCCGCCAGGGAAGGCCAACGCGTCTTCCCCAGGAAGGCGATTGACAACGGCTATGAGTTCAAGCAGCCCGAGCTCGCCGGTGCCCTGGCCAACCTACTCGGTTGAACCAGACCCGACCTCAGCCGGGATATGCGTTTTCGGCTTCGCGAAGCCGTTCCAACGGCACAGTCTTTGATTCGTCAACGGCATCCGCAAGCGGAGCGAGATCAACCGATGTGCCACGCAGCGTGGTCATCATGCCCCAGTCACCGCTGGTCACCGCTTCAATCGCCCGGTAGCCGAGCCGGGTGGCGAGTACGCGGTCGAATGCGGTCGGTGTGCCACCACGCTGAAGATGCCCGAGTACGACCGACCTGGTTTCGTGACCTGTTTCCTGTTCGATCCGGTCAGCCAGCCAACCGGCGATCCCTCCGAGCCGGATGTTTCCGAAAGCGTCGGTGTCATCGGTCGCAGTCACTTCACTTCCTTCCTCGGGGATAGCACCTTCAGAAGCGACGATCAGCGGAGCCACCCCTGCCCTGAAACTGGCATCAACCTGCCTGCAGACAGCTTCCAGGGTGAACTTCTCTTCGGGAATCAGGATCAGGTCAGCCCCGCCGGCCATCCCCCCGTGGAGCGCGATCCAGCCGGCATGACGGCCCATGACCTCGACCACCAGTGCCCGGTGGTGGCTTGATCCCGTGGTGCGGAGTCGGTCAAGTGACTCCATGACGATGTTCACCGCGGTGTCGAACCCGAAGGTGTAATCGGTGGCGTTCAGGTCATTGTCGATCGTTTTCGGCACCCCGACCACACCGAGGCCGTTATCGGTGAGCAACCGGGCAACCCCGAGTGTGTCATCACCTCCGATCGCGATCAGGCCATCAATACCGGCTCCGCGCACATTCCGGATCACAGTCTCGAGGCCGTCATCAATCGCGGCCGGATTGGTACGAGAAGAACCAAGGATCGTCCCGCCCCTTGAAAGTATCCCCTGGACCTGAGCAACCCCGAGATCAGTGGTCAGGTTCTCGATGGCGCCCTTCCATCCGTCGAGGTAGCCGACGAATTCATGGCCATACTCCCGGCTACCCTTCAGCACTGCGGCACGGATCACGGCGTTGAGGCCGGGGCAATCTCCCCCGCCAGTCAACATCCCGATCTTCATCGGATCAGTCCTTGTTGCCGGACTTCAGCGCCTTGCTCTTCTCGATCAGCGGTTCACAGACGTGAATGAACGCCCCGAGAAAGAGAACCCCGAAGAAAACCAGACCGGCTACCGGGCCACCCTGGCCCTGTGAGTACGAAAAGACGGCGAGGGCAGTAGCAACGAAAAGTGTGACGGGGATCAGCATCGGCGCGAATCCTACCGGACGGCGGGGCGGGCCGAAGCCAGGGCCGCTGCTGTTTCTGCGATGAACACGCCAACCGCTGCGCCGGGTCCTTCCGGCCCTGCGTCAGCCGCAATCCGGACCAGCTTCGAACCGATGATCACTCCGTCGGCATCCTGCCCGACAATGGCCGCGTGTTCCGGTGATCCGATGCCGAAACCGACCGCAACCGGAACTTCGGCCCTGGATGCCACGTCAGCGACCAGATCCTTCAGATGAGCTGGCACTTCCGGGCGTTCGCCGGTCGTTCCGACGCTGGAAACCACGTAGACGAAACCGCTGGCGATCCGACAGATTTCACTCCGACGCTGACCGAGGGTAGTCGGCGCGACCAGTGGTACGACCGCGAGCCCGGCTTCAGTCAGGTCCGCCCGGATCGATTCGTCTTCACCCAGCGGCAGGTCAGGCACAATCACGCCCGCCGCCCCGGCAGCGGCGGCCCGGGCACCAAATGCGGCCGGACCCTCACCGCCGAGAATCGAAGCCGTGTAAGCCATCAGAACGACCGGAACCTGGCCGGATATCTCCCGACAGATACCGAACACGTCGTCGAGTGTGGTACCTGCGTCAAGCGCTCGGGTTGCCGCTTCGTGAATCACCGGACCGTCAGCCAGGGGATCCGTGAAGGGAACGCCGAGCTCGATCAGATCAGCTCCGTTTTCGGCGTAGGAACGGGCAATTGCCCTCGAGCTTTCAATGTCGGGGAAACCGGCCATCATGTAAGGCATCAGGGCGGCCCTGTCCTCTTCCCTGGCCGTTTCGAAAGCGAAAGCGATCCGTTCAGCTCCGGCGCTCACTCCACCGCCTCCATGCCGAGCACCTCTGCCAGGTCCTTGTCACCCCGTCCGGAAAGGCAGACCAGATCGTAACCGTCGCCGGGCCCGTCATCGCTCCTGCCTTCACCCAGCAGCCAGGCGACCGCGTGAGAAGACTCGAGGGCGGGAATGATTCCTTCAAGGCGACAGAGCCGGCGGAACGCGTCGAGAGCCTGGGCATCCGTGACCGAGACATAACGCGCCCGGCCGATGTCCCTCAGGTGAGCGTGCTCCGGTCCGACCCCGGGATAGTCAAGACCGGCCGAGATCGAATGGGCTTCCAGAATCTGCCCTTCCTCATCGGTGAGGACCGCTGAGAGCGAACCGTGAAGAACCGAAGTTCGACCAGCCGTGAGCGGTGCACCGTGACGTCCCGTCTCGATTCCGTGTCCTGCCGCTTCCACACCGACCAGCTCCGTTTCGGTGTCAGGGACGAATGCGGTGAAGGTCCCGATCGCGTTCGAGCCACCGCCGACACAGGCGACCACCCGCTCCGGCAAAGTCCCTTCGGCTTCGAGTGCCTGGCTGCGTGCTTCATCACCGATAACCCGCTGCAGATCCCGGACCAGATCCGGGAAGGGGGCCGGCCCGACCGCCGAACCAAGGATGTAATGGGTCGTTTCCACATTTGCCACCCAGTCACGGATCGCTGCGCTGGCGGCTTCCTTGAGTGTCCTGGCACCAGCCTGAACCGGAACCACTTCAGCACCGAGCAGGCCCATCCTCTCGACGTTCGGCTTTTGCCGTCGGATGTCCTCGCTGCCCATGAAGACAACACATTCGAGGTCAAGGAGAGCACAGGCCGTCGCCGTGGCGACCCCATGTTGCCCGGCGCCGGTCTCGGCGATCACGCGGGGCTTGCCCATCTTTCTGGTCAACAGGGCCTGGCCGATCGCGTTGTTGATCTTGTGGGCACCCGTGTGGTTCAGGTCTTCGCGCTTCAGGTAGATCTTCCGGCCGGCTTCCTCACTGAGCCTGGAAGCCAGATAGAGAGGAGTCGGACGGCCGATGTAGTCACGACCAAGAGCCCGAAGTTCATCGAGAAATACCTGGTCGGTCCGGGCCTCTGCCCAGGCCGCTGCCAGCTCATCAAGCGCCGGGATCAGGGTTTCCGGCACGTAGCGGCCGCCGTATGGGCCAAACCGTCCCGGCAACTCGCCAGCTGTTGAATCCGCGATGTTCCCGCTCATGCCCCGGCCACCGGTGTGTAGCGGGCCCCCTGGAAGAAGCTGGCCAGCTTGTTGTGGTCCTTGATGCCCGGGCTCGCCTCGACACCGGATGCCACATCGACAGCATCCGGACGGACGATCCGGATCGCTTCCGTCACGTTGTCGGGATTCAGGCCCCCGGCCAGGATGAAAGGAACATCCGAGTGATGCCCGGAAAGAAGCTCCCAGTCGAACGTCTCCCCGGTCCCGCCGTATCTGCCCTTGATGGCCGTGTCGAAAAGATGGATGTCGGTGAAGCGGTAGGCCGTGCTGTTTTTCACATCGACCGGGGTCGCAATGTGAAAGGCCTTGATCACCTTGAGGCCGGTCCGCCGGGCTACCTCACTGCAGAAGCTGGCTCCCTCGTTGCCGCTGAGCTGGATCATTGTCAGACCGGCGTTCTCGGCCGATGCGATCACGTGATCGAGAGAAGGGTTCACGAAAACTCCGACCACCTCACAGCGCCGGCGGAATTCTTCACCGATTCCGGCTGCGACTGACGCCTTGACATGCCTCGGGCTTCCCTTGTGATGGATCAGCCCGATCGCCCATGCTCCAAGCTCCACGGCTACCTCGGCATCGTCACGATTGGTTATCCCACAGACCTTGACCTTCACCAGCCAAGGGTATGACAACCGCCCGCCCGGCGGCCGTTTCGGCTTCGGGCGGGCGGAATCCGCAGGTCTGGAGACAGCAGCCTTTGGGCCGCCCCGGTGTTACTGGCCGGATTCGCCCTGCCCGGCGCTGTCGGAAGCTGTGTCGTCAGGACGGGCACCGAGCGTGACCGTCACCTGCCGGGTTTCACCGTCACGCATGACCGTCAGTTCGAGGTCACTACCGACCTTGGATTCGTTGACCTTCGTTATCAGGTCCTCCATCGAGTTGAGCTCCTCACCGTCGGCTTCGGTGATCACGTCACCACCGGTGAAAACCCGCTGGCCACCCACGGTGACCGGGGTGTCTCCCGCCTTGATGCCGGCCTTCGCAGCCGGGCCGTCCTCAGGTGCCTCCTGGACCAGCACACCATGGTCGGAGCCGAGGTTCAGCGCCTCGGAGAGCTGGCTGCTGATCGTGGCACCACTGATACCGAGGTAGGCATGTTTGACCTCGCCGGTCTCGAGAATCTGGTTGACCACATCCTGGACCGTGTTCGAGGGGATCGCGAACCCGATACCGACGTTGCCGCCGCTGCTGCTTCCGCTCCCGGTGGCGATCTGGGAGTTGACACCGATCACGTTGCCGCCGGAGTCGATCAGGGGTCCGCCCGAATTGCCGGGATTGATCGCAGCATCCGTCTGGATCACATTCGAGATCGCGTATTGGTTGAGACTGGAGATCTCCCGTTGGAGCGCGGAAACTATGCCGGTGGTTACGGTGCGGTCCAGCCCGAACGGGTTGCCGATCGCCACAACCGGATCCCCGACGTTGACCTCATCGGAATTGCCCAGCTTGAGTGGTTTCAGCGCGCTTTCCGGAGCGTCCACCTTGATCAGAGCAAGGTCGGTTGAAGGGTCGGTCCCGACCACCGATGCCTCATAGACCTCATCCGAATCACCAAGAGTCACAGTGATTTCACCGGACCCTTCAATCACGTGATTGTTGGTGACCATGTGACCTTCGCTATCGATCAGAAAGCCGGAACCGGTTGCCGTCCCGCTCTGCGGCTGCCCGAACGGGTCAAAGGAGTTGCCCGAACCTTCGCTGATTCCGGAAGCCGTGATGAACCCCACCCCGTCACCGTCGCGTTCGTAGATCTGGTTGACCAGATTCTGGTCTTCGTCCAAGCTGGACGCAGCCGGGGTCGTGGCGGTAACGGACCGGATCGTGGTTTCGTCCTTGCCTATCCAGCCAGCCGCGATAGCGGCATAACCGGCTACGGCAACGACAAGGCCACCCATGAGGGCGGCCAGAAAAGCGGAGCGAATTGAGCGCCTTGGAGCATCGGGAGTTTCATTCATGGCGGAATCAAATTCCATGCTCATTGGACTTTTCTAAGGCCGGTTCAAAGATTTCCTAAATCGTCACATCGGACCCAAAAGAACCCGGGAACCGGCCGGATGAAGTCGAATCAGAACAGGATGTCAGGGCAGGAAATGTTCGCTGGTGGCATCACTCATGCCAGCGAGCAGCCGGACCATTTCTTCCGGATCATCCGAACGCATCAGTGTTTCACCGATCAGGGCAGCGTCTACGCCGACCCTTTCGAGCTCAACAAGCTCCTCGCGGCTGGAGATGCCGGATTCCGAAACTACCGTGGTGCCGGTCGGGACATCTGTGATCAGGTCGTATGTGGTCTGAATGTCGACGACGCCAGTGTCGAGGTTCCGGTTGTTGATCCCGATAACTTCCGCTCCGGATTCAACTGCCCGTTCGAGTTCATCTTCGTCGTGGACTTCGACCAGGCAATCAAGATCCAGCTCCGCAGCCTTGAGCTGGAAATCACGCAGCCGGTCGTCGTCCAGGACAGCCGCGATCAGAAGTACAGCATCCGCGCCACCGACCGCAGCCTCAAACAGCTGGTACTCGTCAACCACAAAATCCTTGCGGAGGATCGGGAGGCTGCATGCGGCACGGGCCGCGGCCAGATCTTCAAGCCGTCCATCGAAATGGACTTCATCGGTCAGCACCGAGAGGGCCGCGGCTCCACCGGCTTCGTAGGCCCGGACCTGGTCGGCCAGATCCACCCCGGGAGCGATCGGGCCGGCGCTGGGCGACTGGCGTTTGAATTCACAGATCAGGGACATCCCCGGACGGGTCAGAGCCTCGCGGAAGGGGCGGTCCTGATCACGCTCGCCAAGACGTGCCCGGAGCTCATCCAGCGGCAGCTGCCGACCGCGATCCTTCACGCCCTGGGCCGCAGCCGAAATCAGTTGTTCAAGTATTCCCACAGTCGGAAAAAACCTTACTAGGCCTGACCGGTGAAACCGACCAGCCGGGCCAGGACGGCAGCAGCTGCCCCGGAATCAATTGCCGACTGCGCCGCGTCCACGCCGGCCCCGAAATCGTCCACCCGCCCAGAAGCAAGAATTGCCGCGGCAGCGTTCATGACGACGAGATCGCGACGAGGAGATCGTTCGCCTTCCAGCACCGCCCTGGTTACGGCCGCGTTCCCTTCCGGAGTGCCTCCCGCGACGTCCCCCAGTTCAGCTCGTTCCAGGTCAAACTCCTCGGGCGAGACGAACCGTTCCTCGGTCCCGCCATCGGCCACGTCGATGATCCGGGTCGGGCCGGTGATCGAGATCTCGTCAATTCCGTCGTCACCGGAAACAACCAGGGCCCTTTCGGTGCCCAGCCCGACCAGGGCCTCGGCGATCGACTCCTGGTAGCGCCTGTCGGAAACCCCGAGAAGCTGCCTCCTGGCGCCGGCGGGATTGGTCAAGGGTCCGAGAAAGTTGAAGATCGTCCGCACTGCCAGTGCTTTGCGTACCGGCACCACATGGGCCATCGCTTTGTGGTGCCTGGGAGCGAACATGAAACCAAAGCCGGTTTCCTCGATCGAACCAGCCACCTGGACAGGATCGAGTTCAATGTTGACACCGAGTGCTTCAAGCAGGTCGGCAGAACCGCTGAGGCTGGTGCTGGACCGGTTCCCATGTTTGGCCACCGCACAGCCTGCCCCGGCCGCGACCAGGGCTGCGGTGGTCGAAACGTTGAAGGTTGAAGGCCCGCCGCCGGTTCCGGCCGTATCGACCAGGTGCCCCGGAGCATTGACCGGGGCCGCAAGCGAGCGCATGGTCCGGGCCAGCCCGATCAGCTCCGGCACGGTTTCGCCTTTGGTCCGCAGGGCAATCAGGAAGGCACCGGTCTGAACCTCGTCGGAGCGGCCTTCCATGATTTCCGTGAGGACGGCTGAGGCATGATCGGTTGTCAGGTGCTGCCCCGAGGCGGCCGCATCGATCGCCCGGGTCAGGATGTCATTCGGCATTCCGGCTCCCTCCTGCACCGGCGGGAATTCCGGCCGCCGCCGCTTCGATTGAAAGCTCCACCCCGATGAAGGTAGCGATCATCCGCTTGCCGTAGGGAGTGAGAACGGATTCGGGATGAAACTGGACCCCCTCGGCCGGAAGTTCCCGGTGGCGGACCCCCATCACTATGTCTCCGTAGGTCGCCGTAACTTCAAGCTCGTCGGGAACTTCACCGGCAATCAGCGAGTGATAGCGACCGACCGTTAGCGGATTGGGCAGGCCGCCGTAGATGCTCTTGCCGTCATGTTCGATGTCGGCACTCTTGCCGTGGATGGGCTCACCCTGAATCACGGTGCCGCCAAAGGCCTGGACCATCGCCTGGTGACCGAGGCAGACTCCCAGCACGGGTGTGCCGGCACTGGCGAAAGCGGGAATAATCCCGACCGACACGCCGGCGTCGTCAGGCGTGCAGGGCCCGGGTGAAACGACGAGTCGTTCGTAGCCCTCCGCCAGCAGATCTTCAACGCTCCGCACATCGTTTCTGACCGTTTCCACATCCGCCCCAAGCTCACCCAGGTACTGGACGAGGTTGTAGGTGAACGAGTCGTAATTGTCGATTACCAGAACGCGCATCAGGCCCAGTCCGGGTTCTCGCAGGCGATTTCGACGGCCCGGAACATCGCCTTTGCCTTGTTGACCGATTCCTCGAACTCGTTCTCCGGCTTTGCGTCCGCCACGGTGCCGCCACCGGCCTGGATGTGAACCTGGCCATCTTTGATCAGGGCCGTGCGAATGTGAATCGCAGTGTCCAGGTCACCGTTCCAGGAGAGGTAACCGACCGCGCCGCCGTACGAGCAGCGCTTCACCTTTTCCATCTCGTCGATGATCTGCATTGCCCGTACCTTGGGAGCCCCCGAAAGTGTCCCGGCGGGGAGCGCCGAGCGCAGCACGTCAAGAGCGCCACGCCCTTCGGGGAGCCGCCCCGAAACCCGGCTGACGATATGCATCACATGCGAGTAGGTCTCAACCACCATCAGCTCCTCGACCTCGACGGTGCCGAATTCAGCTTCCCGACCGATGTCGTTGCGGGCCAGGTCGACCAGCATCACATGCTCGGAACGTTCCTTCGGGTCACTGATCATCTTCTCGGCCAGGCGCCGGTCCTCTTCCTCCGTTGCACCCCGGGGCGAAGTACCCGCGATCGGCCGGATCTCTACCCGGCTCCCGTTCACTTTCAAGAGGGGTTCAGGCGAAGCTCCGGCGATCTGGAAATCCCCGAACTCGAAGAAATACATGTACGGCGAAGGATTGATTGACCGGAGACCCCGGTAGATCGAAAGCGATTCAGCCCTCTGCTCGGCCGAGAAGCGCTGGGAGGGCACCACCTGGAAGGCATCTCCCGCATGGATGTATTCAACGACCCTCGAAACCATCTGCTCGAATTCGTCCCGGGACACATTCGACGTGAATCCGGGTGGCTCGACCGAACCTGCCCCATCTGCCGGAGGCACCGGCCCCCGCAAGCTTTCAAGGACCGCACCGATCCGACCGGCAGCGGCCTCCCATGCCTCGTCGATGTTCTCGTGCTCATTCACCCAGGCGCAACTGATGATGGTCAGTTCGTTGTGAAGATGGTCGAAAGCGAGGAGGACGTCGGTGATCATCAGGGCAAGGTCCGGCAACCCCAGCGGATCGGGATTGGCCGGGCCCAGCGGTTCGATTGCCCGGACCAGGTCATAGCCGAAGATGCCAACGGCACCCCCGGCGAAAGGCGGCATGCCTTCGGTCTCGGCTACCCGGTACTGGTCCAGGTACTGCTTGACACCCTCGTAAGGGTCCGGAGCTTCAAA
>JAGQUU010000262.1 GCA_020438345.1 Solirubrobacterales bacterium
CGACGGCGCCTCACTGACTGGCTTCAATCCGGTCGAGGAGTCGGACATGGTTGCCAGGCCGGACGCGACCACCTTCAGCCTTATTCCGTGGCGTCCGGGTGGCACCGACGCAGTGGCGAGGATGTTCTGTGACATCGAGGTTCCCGGCGGGCTCTCCTACGAGGGTGATCCCCGCTGGGTCCTCAAACGGGCGCTTCAGCGAGCCTCCGATCTCGGATTCGACGACTTCGTGATCGCTCCGGAGCTCGAGTTTTTCTACTTCCGTTCCTCCCGGCCCGAGAGTGGCATCCCGGAAGTGCTCGATGAAGGCGGGTACTTCGACCTCACCACCCTCGATGCCGGCTCAGATGTGCGCCGGGAGACTGTGCTCGCGCTCGAGCAGATGGGTGTCCATGTCGCGTCGACCCATCACGAGGCAGGTCCGTCACAGCATGAACTCGTCCTCAAGCCGGCCCCAGCCCTGAACACGGCAGATGACGTCATGACTTCCCGCATAGTCGTCAAGGAATATGCGGTCCAGCAAGGATGGCATGCGACCTTCATGCCGAAGCCGCTCGGCGGAGCGAACGGTTCCGGCATGCACCTCCACCAGTCACTGGTCAAGGACGGAGAAAACGCCTTCTTCAACCAGGGCAAGCCGGGCGTCCTGTCCCAGACCGCCAAGTCCTTCATTGCCGGCCAGCTCCGCCACGCCCGGGAGATCGCTCCCCTCTACGCCCAGTGGGTCAACTCATACAAGCGGCTGGTTCCCGGGTATGAAGCACCCGTCTACCTGTCCTGGTCGAGACGCAATCGCTCCTCATTGATACGGGTCCCGCAGCAGAACGGCAGCAAGCCGGAAGGAGCGAAGGTGGAGATCCGCTGTCCGGACCCGGCCTGCAACCCCTACCTCTGTCTGGCCGGGCTGCTCCAGGCCGGGCTGGAAGGGATCGAAAAGGGCTACGAACTGCCCGAACCGATGGAGGAGAACCTCTACCACATCGGTCCCGACGATCTCGCGCAGCGAGGTATTGAACAGCTGCCGGCGACGCTTGGCGAGTCCATCGAGCTTGCCGCGGATTCCGAACTCGTACTGCGCACCCTGGGTGAGCACACATTCCGCCGGTTCATTGAGCTGAAGCGTCACGAATGGGATGCCTACCGGGTGCAGGTGACTCCTTTCGAGATCGAGAGTTTCCTGCCGCTTCTCTAGAAGGCGAAGTCAGTTTCATCACGGCTTCGCGGTGACTGGCAGCAGAATCCGGCAGAAGTCCAGGTCGATCGTGAACTCAGTTGCCTCCGGCCTCCGTCCCTTCCAGCAGTTCACCGAGCCTTGCCGCTTCGGTAACCGGAGCCTGGCAAGTGAAGTTTTCACAAACGTACGCGGCGGGATCTCCGTCGCAGGTAGTCCGGTCGCGGAGCAAAGGAGGGGTCACGGAACCTTCGGGCCCGCCGGCGATGACCAGATTCGGACGGAAGCTGTGCCGGGCCTCCGCGACGAGCGTCAGGGCATCTTCGACCGAGCCACTGGCCGGCCAGATAATCGCGAGCTCCGGAGCAGAAGAGTGGAAGAAGGCCAAGGCCTGGAGCAGGTGACCGAAAGCAGCCGGCTGGCGGGCAGTGGCCGGGGCGAGCAGCTTCAGGACTTCTTCGGCCTTGCGGCGATAGGCGATCTCGCCCGTGAGGCTGGAAAGCCGCAGAAGCCCCAGTGCGGCTGACGAACTTCCGGCGGGGAGAGGATGGTCACCGACGTCCTTGCGGCGGGCAATCAGCTCCTCATGATCATGGGAGGTGGTGAAGAAGCCGCCCTTTCCGGGGTCAGCAAAACGGTCGATCATGGTCTCGGCGACTGCGCGGGCCCGGTCGAAGATGACCGGATCAAACGATGCCTCATACAGATCGAGGAGCGCTTCAAGCAGGAAGGCGTGATCCTCCAGGTAGGCGTTCAGCCTCGCCTCCCCGTGTCGCCAGGTTCTCAGCAGATTGCCCTGGGGGCTACGCATCCCGTTCCAGATGAAATCCGCACAGCGCCGGGCTGCCTTCAGGTAGTCGGACCGTCCGAGCACGGCACCGGCCTCGGCCAGCGATGAAATCATCAGCGAGTTCCAGGAGCTGAGAACTTTGTCATCGAGCGCCGGTCTGACTCGTTCGGTTCTCGCCGCGAGAAGAGAGTCGACGATTTCTTCAAGATCGGGGTCGATCACATCCGGCGGCACCCCGCCGGGAAGGTGGAGCACACTGCGGCCATCGATATGACCTTCCGTGGATACGCCGAAGGCCTGTATCGCGCGGTCACCCCGATCGCCGAGGGCCGCATGAACCTCTTCCGGGGACCAGGTATAGAAGAGTCCTTCCACCCCTTCCGAATCGGCATCGAGCGATGCGTAAAAGCCCCCTGCGGGGTCGAGCATCTCGGCCAGGGCCCAATCGAGGGTCTTTTGTGAAACCCACCGGTACCGCTCATGCCCGGTCACCTGCCAGGCCCGAAGATAGGTCCGGGCCAGCAGGGCATTGTCATAGAGCATCTTCTCGAAGTGTGGGACCAGCCACTTGTCGTCAACCGCGTACCTGCAGAATCCGCCAGCCAGCTGATCATTCAGCCCGCCCGCGGCCATCCTGTCCAGGGTTGCCTCGACGGCATCAGCCTCACCCTGACCGAGCATGAAGTCGAGGGTGGAGGCGGGCGGAAACTTTGGCGCAGGACCGAACCCGCCAAGTGTCGTATCCACCTGCCCGGCGAGGTCGGCTGCGCGCCTGGCCGGCAACTCCGGGTCGAGGTCACCTTCCGGGGCACCGATCAGCGCAACCGCACCAAGCCTCGAGCGAACATCGGCAGCCTGGGCGAGAATCTCTTGCCGCTTCTCGTCCCAGGCCTTGACCACGGCCTCCATGACCATCATGAAGCTGGCCATTCCCTGCGTGGTATCAGGCGGGAAGTAGGTGCCACCGTGGAAGGGGACGCCGGATGGATCGAGGAATGCGGTCAGCGGCCAGCCACCATGTCCGGTGATTGACTGCACAGCTTCCATGTAAATCGAATCGATGTCGGGGCGCTCTTCCCGGTCGACCTTCACCGGAACGAAATGCTCGTTCATGTAGGCCGCGGTCTCCTCGCTTTCGAAGGATTCCCTTTCCATTACGTGGCACCAATGGCAGGCGGCATAGCCGACTGAAAGCAGAATCGGAACCTGTCGTCCGGCGGCCTCCGCCAGTGCTTCCGGTCCCCAGGGCCACCAATCGACCGGATTGTCCTTGTGCTGGAGGAGGTAGGGACTGGTCTCTTGCGCCAGGCGGTTGCTCATTCGCACATGATCGGGCATCTGACATCCCGGCGCCCCGGCGTGGAAGGATTGGGGCATGGTCGAGTCTTCGATTCTCAGCGACTTCTGGGTCGACCAGATCGAGAGCAATCACCAGGAAGCGATCTTTCTCGTCCTGGTCGGCTTTCTTGTCTCGTTTGCCTTCATCCGATTGAGTACACGGTTGATGCGCAGCCCGAAAGTCCCCTGGTGGCCGGGCAGCATCGTCAGCGAGGGCGGGCTCCACGTCCACCACCATGTCTTCGGGATCATCCTGATGATGGCCGCCGGAGCGCTCGGCTTCGCGGTCGACGGGAGCAGCTGGGTGTTCAACATCTGCGGTCTGGCTTTCGGTGTCGGGATCGGATTGACCATCGACGAGTTCGCACTCTGGCTACACCTTGAAGATGTCTACTGGTCGGAGGAGGGTCGTCGGTCGATTGACGCAACCGTCCTCACCGCGATCGTGCTGGCCCTGCTGATGGTTGGCGCGCGACCGTTCGAGATCGGATCCGAGGACATCACCACCCTGATCGTCAGTCTTGTCCTGGCCGCGATAGTCCTGATCACGGTCGGCATCTGCTTTCTCAAGGAACGGGTTCTTCACGCCTTCATTGGCTTCTTCTTTTTCCCGCTCGCAATCTACGGCGCCTGCCGGCTGGGCAAGCCGAACTCGGTCTGGGCCAAACGCCGCTACGGGGAAAGAAACCCTTCGAAGCAGAAGCGGGCCCAGGCGAGATTCCGGGTGAATCGGCGAACCCAGCGCTTCAAGGAGAAGTTCCGTGACGCGGTCGGTGGCGGGATTGGTCAGCCCTGATCAGCGGCTTCCAATCCTGAACATGGATTGATCAACTGCCGGATCCGGTCACACCCGGTCGCGATTCCTCTCGACGATCGGAGTCAGCGCGGCCATGGTCTCCCTGACTCCGGCACCGGTTTCCTTCCGGTAGAGCTTCGCTGCCTTCTTGTGCTCACCCGCATTGAGCAGGAGTTCGACTTCGGCTGACACCTGCGGCGCGTCGACCGCGACCGATTCGCGGTCGACGGCGCCGGTGTGGCTGAAAAGCAGATCGACCTTGCGCTCGAGTTCCTGAACGCGGGCGCGAAGGTCATCCACCTCGCTCATCAGGCGGTCACGTCCTGTGCGAATGCTTCGAAGGCGCCGGCGTAGTTGTCAAGGTCTGCCTGGCTGTGGGCAACCGAGAGAGTCCACTCTTCTTCTACTCCGGGGGTCATGAAAATGCCGTGGTTCATGTGGTAGAGCCAACCCAGGGTTGAAAGCTCGGCGTCAACATACTCGGCGTAGTCGCGGTACTCGTAGATCCGTTCGGGGGAGAAGATGACACAACCCTTGGCTCCGATCCCTTCCGTGTAGGCAGGCAGGCCGTACTTGTCGATGATCTCCTGGCAACGACCCTTCAGGTACTCGTTCTTCTCGTTCAGTTCGACGTAGGCCTCCTCGGTGAGCACCTTGGTCAACGCAGCTTCGGCTGCCGCCATTACTAGCGGGTTGCCGTTGAAGGTGCCGTACTGCTTGACCCGGTCGTCTTCGACCAGCTGGGCAACCTCGTCCGACATCCCGATCGAGCCGCCGGGATAGCCGCCGCAGGTTGCCTTGGCGAGCGTGATCATGTCCGGGGTGACCCCGTAGTAGCCGGTGGCGCCCCCGTGGGACATGGTGGCGCCGGTCTTGACTTCGTCGAAGATCAGCTTGATCCCGTACTGCGCGGTCAGTTCGCGGACCGCTTCCAGGTAGCCGTCCTTCGGCGGGATGATGTTGATGTTCATCATCGCCGGCTCGATGATCATTCCGGCGACCTGGTCACCGATCTTCCCGAGTACCGCCTTGAGCGCATCGATGTTGTTGAAGGGCACCGTGTGGGTGAGGTCGGTCAGCGCCCTGGGTGTCCCCTCACCGTAGGGGACCGCGATCGGGTTTTCACGGGTGCCGATCTGGTCGAGCGGAGGGGCCACCGAGACCATCACCGCGTCGTGATGGCCATGGTAGGAGCCTTCGACCTTGAGGATCATGTCCCGGCCGGTGGCGCCTCGAGCCAGGTGGACCGCATCCATCGTCGCCTCGGTGCCGGAGTTGATGAACCGCCAGTGAGGAAGCCCGAAACGCCGCTTCAGTTCTTCGGCGACGACAATCGAGTCATTGGTCGGTGCGGCGAAATGGGTGCTCTGGTCGATCCGCGCTTTCACTGCCTCGCCGATCATCGGATTGGCGTGGCCGATCACCATCACACCGAAGCCGGCGTGAAAGTCCGTGTACTGGTTGCCGTCCACATCCCAGACCTGCGATCCCTTGCCTTCGGTCAGGTAGACCGGCCACGGATCCATCATCTGGAAGGAGGAAGGCACACCACCGGGCATGACCTTGACAGCCCGCTGGTACTCCGCAGCGGATGCTCCGGTGCGATTGCGATAGATCTCCTGCTGGGACTCGGTCAGCGAGGCGATCCGCTTCGGGTCCAGGCCGCTGCCGCTGCCGCCGGTGTTGCTCTCGAACATTTCTCTCCTCGGTCTCGGGGGTTCACCGGAGCCTATAACTCCATCCTCCTCCGTTGCTCTTGATCTTCGAAAGCAGAGTTTTCCGCAAATAGTGTCGACAACTCCGCTCTCGGCGCCCCGGGATCCGAGGTGGGTTGGGATTCGGGGGAGGGCCGGGATCTGAGGGAAGGCCGGGATCTGAGGGAAGGCCGGGATCTGAGGGAAGGCCGGGATCTGAGGGAAGGCCGGGATCTGAGGGAAGGCCGGGATC
>JAGQUU010000029.1 GCA_020438345.1 Solirubrobacterales bacterium
ATCAGGAAAGCACCCAGGGCCAACTCACCGATCGCGTATGCGGAGCCGATGGCGAGGCCTTCCCCGAGGTTGTGGAGTCCGATCCCGATCGCGACCATCAGGGCGAGCTGCCAGGGGGATGTCCCCACCGCCTCGGCGTCCGATCTGCGCTTCTTCATCCAGAGGTCTACCCCGGCAAGCAGCAGGAAGGCCAGGGCCGCCGCCAGTACGACAAGGGCTGCCCCGCCAAAGACCCCGCCGCCTGCCGCGCTGAGTTCAAGAGCATCGAAAGTTCCGTCGATCGCCAGAAAGCCGAGCAGCCCTACCGTGAAGGCAATCAGCGCGGTGATCCATCGCTGGCCTCCCCTCCTCAGCACCGGCAGGACAATCATCCCGAGAGTCACCGGGATCACACCGATGTAGAGACCGATGATGATCATCGAGAGCAGGAAGTTCCCATCGGTTTGGGGAGTTTCGACCGCCGCAGCGATCTCGGCCGGGATAAGCACCCCGGTCGAAGTCATCAGGTCAATCAGGTAGGGCGATCCCTCAACCCAGGGATATTGCAGGGTGATCTTTCCGGATTCGAGGCGGTCGATCGGGGATCCACCACCTTCGAAGCTGACGTACGAATCGTTGACGATCGCCTGCTGGACGGTGACCGGGTCGGGACCGGCGTTTCGCAGGTAAAGCTCGATCTGACCCGGATTCAGCACCGTACGTTCCACCCGCAAGTCCTCGATCGGGGGGCCCTGCCGTTCCGGGAGGGTGCCTTTGCCCAGCATCGCAAGGGCAACCAGCACGGCCGCTATCACGCAGACGACCCCTGTCGCTAGCGCCCATAGCGGAATGCGGGCGCTGTGGTTCATTCCACGACCTCGAAGAATCCCATCCAGCCAAGCTCGGCGAATTCGGACTTGTGGGCGTGGAACATGTACTTGCCGGGGAAGGGAAACTTCATCTCGAGCACCGCCCGCTGACCCTGCACCTGGGAGATGGTGTCCGTGAACTCGACCGGGTCGAGGCTGGTGCCGGTCGGGAAGAACCGGAAGAAGTTCGCGTGGAGGTGAAAGGAATTGACCGGGTCGTATTCGAGCAGGTTGGTCAGGTACACCCGGATGAGGTCATCTTTCCTGACCCGGACCGGGTGGTACATGTAGTGGAAGGGAATCCCGTTCACGAAGTAGAACTGATTGCCCTGGCCATCCAGTGTCGTGTTCCAGCCTCCCTGGACCATCACCATCTCATCCGCCTTCGGCCGGCCGCCGGGCGGATCGATGATCAGGGTTCCGTACATCCCGCGGGCGATGTGCTCGGCCAGGGGGGCCGCGTGACAGTGGAATATGTGGAGCCCGAACGGTTCGGCGTCAAACTCATAGACGGTTCGCTCTCCTGGCTCGATCAAGCCGGCCCCGATCCCCGGCACTCCGTCCATCTCTGCGGTGTGGATCCCGTGAAAGTGCATGGTGTGCGGATGGGCCGAACCGTTTCCGAAATGAATCCTGAGCCGGTCGCCGGCATTGCAGCGGAGAGTTCGTCCGGGGACCTGACCGTCATAGGTCCAGGCCGAAAAGGTCACCCCATCGGCGATTTCAATTTCCCTGTCGACCGCGTTGATTTCCCACTCCCGCAGGGTTCGGCCGTCGGGGAGCCTGCTGGTTCTGCCCCAGTCAAAGTCGCGAAGGAAGGTGTCGGGATCAAAGCCGTTGGCCTTGGCAGGATCGAATGCCTCCCCTCCACGCAGCACCGGTCCGTCAGCACCACCATGGGCATGGACTTCACCGTGGCCCATCTCCTCGTGGCTCATCGCTCCCGCGGCGGCTGGCCCGTTGGTTCCGGGAAATGCTGCAACCCCGGCGCCGGCGACAGCCGTGAGGCCGAGGCGCCCGAGCATCGAGCGCCTGGTCAGACGAACTTCAGCAACGCCGGATTCTGCGCGTTCATTCGGGATCGGGCTCCCTGCCGGGGAAGACATTGCCTGATTGAATCATAAATTGAGGCATAACTAACTTTAGTTTCAGATGCGATCCCAAACTCTTCGGCCCTGTCTGCGGCCCCGCCTGAATCCGGGGCTCAGTTCAGACACCAAGCTGGTCGCGCAGATCATCGACCAACCGGCGCAGCCGGGGCTCAGTTCAGACACCAAGCTGATCGCGCAGATCATCGACCAACCGGCGCAGATCGGTCAGCTCCCGGGTCAATTCAGCAACCTGTTGTTCAAGAGCTTCAATCCGCTCCGTTTCCGGGGTGTCCACCGGGACCGGCAGCGGTTCGGTCCGGGCCACAGCCGGGGCAACTTCGACTGAACCGGCCCTGCCATCGTCAGTACTCGCCGATGAGTCAGGAGACTGCGCCGGCGGCGTCTGGGATCCCGACGGTTCCAGGCTGGTCTCCTGATCGTCGTCATCTTCGAGGCTTCTGCCGCCAAGCAGCTGGCGGTAGCGGTCTTCCTTCTGACCGGGACGACGGGGAAGTCGTTCGATCAGATCCCGGGAGGTCAGGGCGTCAAGCGTAGTCTGCAGGGCATCAAGGCTGTGGAAGCCGAACATCCGCTCGGTCCGCTGTTTGAGCTGACCCGGGGTCTGTTCACCTCGAAGCATCAGCACCGCCAGCACCGAGACCTGATCCTCGGCGAGCGAGAGTTCCTGATCGAGCAGGTGCCGGTACTTCGGCGAACGGCTCGTGTGGCCGGATGCGCCGCGGATCCAGCGTCGCCGGCCCAGCTCCCCCAAAGCCCTGCGGATCTCGGCTTCGTCGTATTCGACTACCGGCTCTCGATTGGTCGACTGATTGCAGGCCAACCGCAGAGAATTGAGTGTGAGCGGGTACTGATCCGGAGTTGTGCGCTGCTTTTCGATCAGGCAACCGAGCACCCGGATTTCGACGTCGTCGGGCCCGATCATTTCTTCCCCTCGCCAGCCAGGCCCGCAGCTTCGACTACCAGCTGGGTCGCCTGCGGAACGGTGATTTTCCCGACGTCGACATCCCGGCGGGCGTCGGCTATCGCCTTTTCAACCCCGGGACGCCCATGCACTGCCGCCAGCACCGCCTCCTCGATCATCGAGTCGAGCCAACGCTCGGTCTGACGCCGGCGACGTTCGTGGAGCAGCCCGCTCTCCTCGAGCAACGAACGATGGGCTTCTACCGTGTTCCATACATCGACCAACCCGGTCCGTTCGGTCGCCGAGGCAATCAGGACAGGGGTTTCCCAGCCGGGAGTCGATGGCGGCAACATTCGCAGAGCATGGCGATAGTCACCTCTCGCCCGTTTCGCCATCGGGATCCGGTCACCGTCAGCCTTGTTGACAACGATCACGTCCGCCAGTTCCATGATGCCGCGTTTGATGCCCTGGAGTTCGTCACCGGCACCCGGGACCAGCAGCAGCATCAGACAGTCAACCATCTCGGCCAGTTCTGCCTCGGACTGTCCGACCCCGACCGACTCGATGATGATCACATCGAAACCAGCTGCCTCGCAGAGCAGCATCGCCTCACGCGTCTTGCGGGCAACTCCGCCCAGCACCCCGCCGGATGGAGATGGTCGAATGAAGGCCTCCGCCTCGGAACTCAGTCTGTTCATCCGGGTTTTGTCCCCAAGGATCGAACCACCCGTGCGGGCGCTGGTCGGGTCGACAACCAGCACAGCTACCTTGTGGCCCTTTTCGATCAGCTGCAACCCCAGCTCCTCGATCGTGGTCGACTTGCCGGCTCCCGGTACTCCGGTGATCCCGACCCGAATCGCTTTCCCGGTCTCGGGCAGGAGATCCGCAATCAGTTCCTGGGCGTGTTCCTGGTCATCGGCCCGGCGACTCTCGGCCAGCGTGATCGCCCGCGAGAGAGCGCCACGGTCACCCGCGGTGATCCCTTCTTTCAGTTCCGCTAGAGACTGGCGCGTCCGCACTTGAGTCCGCTCAGATAATTGCGACGTCGAGTCCGAGGCGGCTAATCAGAAGCCTCAGCAACTCTCCGGCGGCGTCACCGATCACGGTGCCGGGCGGGAAGATCAGGTCGGCACCAAGGTCCTTCAGTTCGTCGAAGTCAGCCGGCGGAATCACCCCGCCGGCGACAATCGCGATGTCCTTGCGGTCGAGTTCATCGAGCGCCTTGCGCAGAGCCGGCACGAGAGTCAGATGACCGGCCGCCAGGGTGCTGACCCCGACCACGTGGACATCGGCTTCAATCGCCTGTCGGGCGACCTCTTCCGGGGTCTGGAAGAGCGGTCCGATATCGACATCGAAGCCAAGGTCGGCGAAAGCCGTGGCGATCACCTTCTGGCCTCGGTCGTGACCGTCCTGACCCATCTTGGCCACGAGGATGCGCGGGCGGCGGCCTTCCGCTTTCTCGAACCGGGCGACCAGCCTCTTGGTGTCACCGTAAGCCTCGTTGTCCACTCCGACCTCTCCTTGGTAGACCCCGCCAATCACCTTGATATCGGCGGAATGACGACCGTAGACCTTCTCCAGAGCTTCGCTGATTTCGCCAGCCGTGGCATGAACCCTCGCTGCCTTCACACCGAGGTCGAGCAGATTGCCCTCACCGGTATCCGCGGCCTTGGTCAAATGCTCCAGTGCCTGCCGGACATCATCCGGGTTGCGCTCGGCACGGAGTCGCTCAAGCTTCGCGACCTGGGCGGCATAGACCTCGTTTCCATCAACTTTGAGCACATCAACCCAGGTGTCTCTCTCAGGCTGGAAGGAGTTGACCCCAACCACGGTCTGCTTGCCGGAATCGATTCGGGCCTGGGTGCGGGCAGCAGATTCCTCGATCCGCATTTTCGGGATTCCGGCGGCGATCGCCTCCGTCATTCCACCGTATTCATCAATCTCCGCCATGTGGGCCAACGCCTTGTGGGCCAGCTCGTTGGTCAGATACTCGACGTAGTAGGAGCCGGCCCATGGGTCGATCACGCGGGTCGTGCCGGATTCCTGCTGGAGGAAGAGCTGCGTCTGGCGGGCGATCCGGGCCGAGAAATCGGTCGGCAGCCCGAGCGCCTCGTCAAGCGCGTTGGTGTGGAGCGACTGGGTATGCCCCTGGGTTGCGGCCATCGCTTCAACACAGGTCCGGACCACGTTGTTGTATGCGTCCTGGGCGGCGAGGCTCCAGCCGGAGGTCTGACAGTGGGTACGCAGTGAAAGCGACCGCGGATTCTTCGGGTTGAACTCTCGCATCAGCTTGGCCCACAGCATGCGACCGGCCCTCATCTTGGCCACCTCCATGAAGAAGTTCATGCCGATCGCCCAGAAGAAAGACAGCCGCGGTGCGAACTTGTCCACGTCAAGCCCCGAATCGAGTGCCGCTTTCACGTATTCGACACCGTCAGAAAGGGTGTAACCGAGCTCGAGGTCGGCACTCGCGCCAGCCTCCTGCATGTGGTAGCCGGAGATCGAAATCGAGTTGAAGCGCGGCATCTCCTGTGACGTGTAACCGATGATGTCGGAGACGATCCGCATCGAAGGCTTGGGCGGATAAATGTAGGTGTTCCGCACCATGAACTCTTTGAGGATGTCGTTCTGGATCGTGCCGGTCAGCTGATCATGCGGCACGCCCTGCTCTTCGCCGGCGACGATGAAGAGCGAAAGAATCGGCAGCACCGCCCCGTTCATGGTCATCGAAACCGACATTTCCTCGAGCGGGATCCCGTCGAAGAGGGTGCGCATGTCATAGATCGAGTCAATCGCCACGCCGGCCTTGCCCACATCTCCGGCAACCCGCGGATGATCGGAGTCGTAGCCCCGGGGGGTGGCCAGATCAAAGGCGATGGAAAGGCCCTTCTGGCCTGCTGCCAGATTGCGGCGATAGAACGCGTTTGATTCTTCGGCCGTGGAGTAGCCGGCATACTGCCGGATCGTCCAGGGCTTGTTCACGTACATGGACGGATAAGGGCCACGCAGATAAGGGGCGAAGCCCGGCTTGGTTTCAAGGAAATCGAGACCATCGAGAGCTGCCGAGGTGTAGGCCGGATCGACCGAGATTCCTTCCGGAGTCTCCCATTGGACGTCGTCACCCTCGGGGTCCCGGTTTGTCTCGAGGATCGTCTCGAGTTCAGCGCTGTCGGCTGCGATCCCGTTTACCGGGCCGAGTTCGACTTCAGAAAAATCGGGGACAGCGTTCATGCCTTCACCTCCACTCCGAGCCGGTCGAGCGTGGCGGTGAGAACCACGCTCAGGTTGAGGCCGTTCCTGACCAGTTCATCGGCGCCGGCTTTCATCGCTGCCTCATTCAGTTCAGGGGTCGAGTTGACCATGAAGATGTATTCGGCCCCCGCCTCCCGCAGCCTCGCAACCAGGTCCGCAAGATCTTCTGGCGATTGATTCCTGCCGGCACAGATTGCGGTCATCCTGAAACCACCGTCGGCCAGGGTCTTCGCCTGGGCCTCGTTGCCATCGAGCGCTCCGCTGGGAACCGTCTCGACCCCGGCAACTTCGAAGAAGCTCTTGGCCCAGTTGGCGTAGCTGACGTGGCTGGCGATGGTTCC
>JAGQUU010000263.1 GCA_020438345.1 Solirubrobacterales bacterium
CGGTGACCACGGCCGACTTCAACGGTGACGGCAACCAGGACCTCGCCGTCGCGAACTCCGGCTCGTCCAACGTGTCGGTGCTGCTCGGGACCGGCACCGGGACCTTCGGGGCCGCGACCAACTTCGGGGTCGGGTCGTTCCCCATTACAGTGGCCACTGCCGACTTCAACGGTGACGCCAAGCAGGACCTTGCGACCGCGAACAGCAACTCCAACGACGTGTCGGTGCTGCTCGGGACCGGCGCCGGGACCTTCGGGGCCGCGACCAACTTCGGGGCCGGCGGGGGCACATGGTCGGTGACCACGGCCGACTTCAATGGTGACGGGAACACAGACCTCGCCACCGCAAACAACGCTTCCGACAGCGCCTCGGTGCTGCTAGGTACCGGAGCCGGGGTTTTCGGGGCCGCCACCAACCACTGGGTTGGCTGGAGTCCCAGATCGGTGACCGCCGCCGACTTCAGCGGTGACGGACACAAGGATCTCGCCGTCGCGAACGCCATGTCCAACAACGTGTCGGTGATGCTCGGAACCGGAACCGGGACCTTCGGGGCCGCCACCAACTTCGGGGCCACCACATGGCCGCAGGACGTGACCACGGGCGACTTCAACGGGGATGGCTACAAAGACCTCGCGACAGCGAACTCCGCCTCCAGCAGTGTGTCTGTCCTGCTCAACATTCCGGTCGCCACTGCCGCTCCGGGCAGTCTGGCATTCGGTTCGATCGGAACCCCGGTTGCGCAGGGAACCGTGAGTGCTCCGCAGGTCGTCACGATCACCAACGAGGGCTCACCGCCCTTGAAGGTGAAGGGGTTCCAGTTCGCGGGCACGAACCCGGATGATTTCGACACCGGAGCCCACACCTGCGGACAGCCGATACCCGCCGACGAGAGCTGCCAGCTCCGGGTGCGGTTCTACCCGCAGGCAACCGGGGCGAGGACCGCCACTTTGACGGTGCTCTCCAACGCTACCGACGTGAGCGTCTCACTGACCGGCCACGGCGGCGGCCTGCCCCAGGGACCAACCGGAGCAACCGGCCTGATCGGACCGACGGGCGACACTGGTGCGACGGGAGCGACCGGCTCAACCGGGGTCACTGGAGCTACGGGCAGCACCGGAGCAACCGGTTCGACGGGTCATACCGGCGCCACCGGCCCGACCGGAAACAAGGGCCCGACCGGTCCCCAGGGCCGCGGCACCATCCCTCGCGTCAAGAGGATCGCCAGAGGACCGCTGCGAATCCCCCGATCCGGTCGAGCGGCCATAGCCGAGGTTCGCTGCCCGAGAGTCAGCTGCCGGATCACGCAGGTCCAGGGCCACCTCCGGATCGGCGAAACCCGCCGACGGGTCAAAGTTGAGTTCCCGACCAGGCTGGCCGCTAACCGCACCGGAAATGTCCGACTGCGCATCCCGACCCGCCTCAGAAACCAACTGCTGAGAAACCGCCGCTCCGGAGTCGCCACACTCTCACTAGCGGTCACCTCCGCCGACGGTGGAAGGCTCACCCGCACCCTGATCCGCATCGGCGTGATGCGCTAGCGAGTTATCACCGGCCCGGCAACTTCCAGCGGGTGGCGCACAGGGCCTACCTGTCCCAAGGGGTGAGGATGCGGGGGCCGTCTTCGGTTGCGGCCACGGTGTACTCGAAATGGGCGGCCATTGAGCCGTCGTCGGAGAAGACCGACCAGCCGTCATCGTCCATGTAGACACCGGGCCCTCCGACGTTGACCATCGGTTCGATCGCGAAAACCATGCCTTCTTCAATCAGCGGTCCCCGGCCCGGGGTTCCGTAGTTCGCGATTTGCGGTTCCTCATGCATGTTCTTTCCGACACCATGACCGACCAGGGTGCGGATGACCGAGAAGCCGTTGGCTTCGACATGGGACTGAACCGCATGGCCGATGTCCCCCACCCGGTTGCCCGGGACCATCTTCGCCGCGGCGAGATCGAGGGATTCCTTGGTCACGGTCAACAGCTTCCGGGTGGTTTCATCAATCCTGCCAACCGGGATAGTTGAAGCACCGTCGGCAACCCAGCCGTCGAGGGTTACCCCGATATCGACTGAAAGGATGTCCCCTTTCTCCAGCTTGTAAGGGCCGGGGATGCCATGAACAACCATCGAATTGGGTGACGCGCAGATCGAACCGGGAAAGCCCCGAAAGCCCTTGAAGGTCGGAACACCGCCTTGCGAGCGAATGAACTTTTCAGCCACTTCATCGAGCTCGGCCGTGGTTACTCCGGGACGTACCTTCGCGGCCACCATCTTCATGCAACGGGCGTGAATGGCACCCGCAGCTGCCATTTTCTCGATCTGATCGTCCGTCTTGCGGATGATCACCCGGGAGTTCAGCCTTCTTCGAGGCTGAGGGTGGAAACCAGAGTGCGAATCTTCTCGCTGACCCGATCCGGGTCATCGGTCCCGTCAACCCGGTTCAACAGGCCCTGCTTCTTGTAGTAATCGACCAGCGGAGCTGTCTTGTCGTGATACTGCTCGAGCCGGTGCCTGACCACATCGGGCCTGTCGTCATCCCGGATGTAGAGCTCGGAACCGTCAATGTCGCAGATGCCTTCTTCGGCAGGCGGATTGAAATCAACATGGTAGACGTGGCCCTTTTCCTGACAGACACGCCGGCCGGAAAGCCGGTTGACGATCTCGTCATCATCAACATCGATCAGCACCACCGCAGTCATCTGGCGTCCGAGCTCCCCGAGCTTGACATCAAGCGCTTCGGCCTGGATGACCGTCCGCGGAAAGCCATCGAGAATGAAACCGTGGTCCGCCTCACCGGACTCGAGACGCTCGGCGATGATTCCGATGATCACATCGTCTGGAACCAGATCCCCCCGGTCCATGTATTCCCTGGCCGCCTGGCCGACCTCGGTACCTTCCTTTACCGCGGCCCGGAGAATATCCCCGGTTGCGTAATAGGGGTATTCGAGATCCTCCTGCAGACGCTCCCCCTGGGTGCCTTTGCCGCTCCCGGGAGGCCCGAGGAGAATGAGGTTCAGTTCAGCCATTGATAAGGGTGGCGCGGCCTACTTGAGGAAGCCCTCGTAGTTACGCATCATCAGCTGGGCTTCGAGTTGCTTGACCGTGTCAAGCGCAACACCCACGACGATCAGGATCGATGTACCACCGAAGAGGATCGCACCACCACCGATGTTGTTGAAGAGGATGGTCGGCAGGGCAGCGACGGCGCCGAGGTAGAGAGCGCCCGGGAAAGTCAGACGGGAAAGCACCCGGTCCAGGTATTCGGCGGTCGGCCGGCCCGGACGCACGCCGGGAATGAACCCGCCGTACTTCTTGAGGTTGTCGGCCTGGTCCACCGGGTTGAAGGTCACCGCTGTATAGAAGTAGGTGAAAATGATGATGAAGAAGACTTCACCCACGACATAGGCCCAGCTGGACGGGCTGAGGAAAGCAGCGAAATCCAGGGCGGCAGGGGTGTTGATCAACTGGCCGATCGTAGGCGGCAGAGCCATGATCGAGGCGGCGAAGATGACCGGGATGACACCGGCCATGTTCACCTTCAGGGGGATGTAGGTCGAGGCGCCACCCATGAGCCGGGAGCCAACCATCTTCTTGGCGTACTGCACCGGAATGCGGCGCTGGGCCTGC
>JAGQUU010000030.1 GCA_020438345.1 Solirubrobacterales bacterium
CCATGTAGTCGGCAAACTGGCCCAGGATCGGTTTGTCCAGCCCGTACTAGGCCTGGAGTTTGGAGATTTCCTCTGGTGTTGCGCGAGGCATCCGGGCAAGCTGGTCGGTCGGATCGCCCATCACCCTGAACAGGAAAAAATTGAAAATGATCACGAACAGCAGCGTCATGGCTGCCGCCCCGACCTTCCCTGTCAGCCAGCGTGCGCTCACCCCGGAAATGCCCTACCGCTCGGACTCCTCGAGCGGCTCCTCATCCGGTTCTTCGAGCGCGTCATCCCGGGACCTCCGTCGTGAACGCCAGAAGAAGAATCCGCCGAGCAGCAGGACAGCCGCAATGATCACGGCGATGATCGCGCCTCCGGAGCCGCCGCTTTCTTCACCGGAAGTGGTTTCGGAAGCCGGCGCGAGGTCCAGCAGCGGTTCGTAACCGGCCTGCTCGCAGAAAATGTCACCGCCGTCGGTGGGACAGACCGGATTGACGTTGGCGATCCGGTCGCTGCGGTAGGCCTGCAGGTTCGGGTCCTCGGTCAGGACCAGATAAGGCAGGTCGCGCTGGATGATGTTCACCATCTGGTGAATCAGTGCCTTGCGCTTTTCGACATCAAACTCGCCGGCCTGCTCGCTGAACAATTTGTCGTATTCAGGATTCGAATAAAACGAGTCCGAGGAGCCACCGATCTCGTCGGTGGTCATCAGCCCGAGCAACAGGCTCGGGTCGTAGGCATCACCGGTCCAGGCCCAGATGAAGGAGTCGAAGTCTGGCGCGGGTTTGCCGTCAACATGGCGGACCGTCAGCTCGGTGAGTTTGTCAACGCTGACCTCCTGTACCTTGAACTCGATTCCGACCTCCCGGGCCATCTCGGCCACCAGCTTGGCCGCCTGGGCGTCGTAGGCAGCTTCAGACCGGGTCCGGGTGTAAAGGTTGAACGAAAGTCGGTCGCCGTCCTTCTCGCGGATCCCGTCGTCTCCCGGCAGGTAGCCCGCCTCATCGAGGATTTCATTCGCCCTGTCCGGGTCGAAGGGGTAGGTCTCCTCGGGCTCCTGGTAGAAGTCCTTGTAGGACGACGGCAGCAGGCCGTTGGCCACGAACGATGTGCCGGAAGCCGCGATCTGATTGATCCGTTCCCGGTCGATCGCATATGCGAGCGCCTGCCGGACGGGCAGATCCTGGATTGCCGGGTTCACGTTCGCATCGGGGCAGATTTCCTTCGGGCACATGTTGAACGCGAGCTCGGTGAAGGTAACGGAGGGGCTGTTCATGGTTTCCACGTTCGCCTCGTCCGCGAGGCGGTCGAAGTTCGACGGCTGGACATCGGGAATCAGATCTATCTCCCCGAGCTGCAGGGCGCGCTCGACCGCGTCCTGGTTGCCGTACTTGATGAACTGGATCTGATCGAACTTCGGTTCCGACCCGGAAAACTCCGGGTTCTTGTCCATGGTGATTGTCCGGCCACGGTCGAATTCGGTGACGATGAACGGGCCGGTCCCGACCAGTGGCAACGAAGGCTGATAGTTGGTGGTCAGCTCGGAGAGCGGCACCTTGCCCCAGATGTGCTTAGGCAGGATGTAGATCATCAGACCGCCGATGATCCGGGCGTCGGGCCTGGTGGTCTCGATGACCAGTGTTTTCGGGTCGGGGGTCCGGATCGATTTCACATTGCCGGTGTAGCCAGCGAAGAGCTCACCCTCCTCGCCGAGAGTCTCAAGGGTCCACTTGACGTCAGCCGAGGTGACCGGGACACCGTCGGACCACTTCTTGTCAGCGATCTTGAAGGTGACAGTTTTTCGGTCGTCAGAAATCTCCCAGCTCTCGGCGATGCCTGGCGCCGGCGAAAGGTCTTCGGGGTCGAGATTGACCAGAAGGTCCCAGTTGATAGCCCAGACGATGTAGTTCTGTTCGTCAAGACCGATAAAGGGATTCAGGGTTTGCGGGTCCTGGGACCAGCCGATCTTGAGGACATCATCCTGCGCCGATGCGGCAGGCACCAGCAGGAGCAACGATGCCACCAGGGCAACCAGGGCGGCGATGCTCTTGCGAATCAACCTCGTGCTCATCTCTCTCCTTCGTTTGTTGCCGGCTCGACGGCCGGCTCGGCTACTTCCAGGCTCTTGTTTCCACCATCCACCCGGACCTTCACTCCCAGGGGCATGGTCGCCATGTGTTTGCCATGGCCAACCGGCAGGTTCGCGATCGCCGGGATACCCAACGGGGTGATCAGCTCATCGAGCATCTCTTCAATGGACAGGGTTGACTCGGCTCCCTCGGGTACGTCCCGACGCTGAAGCATCACATCGGTACCGAAGACGAATCCGGCCAGGTTGTCAAGCTTGCCCGCCCTGATCAGGTGATTCAAGAGCGTGTCGATCAGATACTGGTCGGTATTGAGGTCCTCGACCATCAGCACACAGCCATCGGTTTCGACCTCGAACGGGGTACCGATCGAAGCCGAAAGCAGAGTCAGGCAGCCCCCGACGAGGGTCCCTTCGCCGACCCCTTCCCCGAGAGTCAGCACGTAGGGGTCGTCCGGGTCTTCGAAAACCTTTCCCAATGCCTCCGGCCTGAAAGCCCGGTGGAACCATTCCTCGGTCTCCGGGGTCAGATCTTCCTTGCGCCTGGTGAAACGGACGAAGTTCGGCCCGTAAAACGTGACCCAGCCCGGTTTACGGGCCAGGGCCAGATGAAGGCCGGTGATGTCGCTGAAACCACAGACGATCCGGGGGTCACCAAGGTTGTCCCAGTCGATCCGGTCGAAGAGCCGGGCCGAGCCGTAGCCACCACAGAGAGCGTGGACCATGTCGATTCCCGGTTCGGTCAGGGCCCACTCAAGGTCGGCAGCCCGCTGTTCGTCGGTGCCGGCCAGGTAACCGTGGACCTTGCGGTGATTGGGCCCGAAGATGACTTTGTGCCCCCGGGCCTCGAAGTAGGCGGTCGCCTGCTCGATCTCTGAGCGGGTCTGGGGCGGGCTGGCCGGGGCAACCACGGCGATGGTTGCCTTGCGCGGCAACTCCTTCGGTTTGATCCGCCCCGTACGGCCCCTCTCCATTCGGGCAGCCTAGCTGTCCGACAGGCGGGTTA
>JAGQUU010000264.1 GCA_020438345.1 Solirubrobacterales bacterium
GCGATCGGAACGCCGAACTGCTGGCGCTCCTTGGAGTAGGTGACAGCGGCATCGAACCCGGAACGCGCGATTCCGGTTGCCATCGCGGCAACTCCCGGGCGGGTGCGGTCAAGGGTCATCATCGCCAACTTGAACCCCTTGTTCTCCTCACCGAGCATGTTTTCGGCCGGGACCTCAACGTCGTTGAACGAGAGGGAGACGGTGTTGGACGCGCGCTGGCCCATCTTGTCTTCCTTCTTGTCGACGATGATGCCGTCCTGCTTGTCAACGACGAAGGCGCTGATCCCGCGGCTGCCGGCATCCGGGTCGGTCTTGGCGTAAACCGTGTACCAATCGGCGTATTGACCGTTCGTAATGAAGCACTTGGAGCCGTTGAGGATGTACTTGTCACCCTTTTTTACGGCGCGGGTCTTCATTCCGGCAACATCGGAGCCGGCATCAGGCTCGGTCAGACAGAAGGAGGCGAGCTTGGGCTCTTCGCAGAGCATGCCCAGGTACTTGGCCTTGGTCTCTTCCGAGCCGCCGAGAGCGACCGGTGCGGAGGCGAGACCGTTGCAGGCGAGCGAGGTGCCGATGCCGGAGCAACCCCAGCCGAACTCTTCCTCGATCAGGCATCCGGAAAGGTAATCCAGACCCGGCCCTCCGTATGCCTCGTCAACGTGGGTGTTCATGAGGCCGACTTCCCAGGCCTTCTTGATCACATCGCCGGGCCAGGTGCCGTCCTTGTCATGCTCAAAGGCGACGCTCCGCATCTCCTTCTCGGCAAAATTGTGCGCCATCTCGCGCAGATCCTTCTGCTCGTCGCTAAGTGTGAAGTCAACCACTCTGCTCAAACTCCTTCGGTTGCTTGGAACCGGTCGATTTGCTCGATGCGGGGCCGGGGCGAAGGGCCTGGCCGGCTCCCGATTGACTAGTCAGTCAATAACTCTTGGCGAAGGGTAGCGGATGCGGACCACGGCGTGGGAAAGTCAACGGGCTCTAGTCTGCACTCATGGCCGCAAGCGGAATCCTCGCCGTCGGTGCGTCCGAGCTCTCGCTCGTCCTGATACTGCTGTTCGTGGTCGTTATCCCTGTGGCAGCGATCGCTTTCGCCCGCTCGGGGAAAGGCTACGACGAGATCGGAAAGGGCCGGTTCGCGGTCGACTTCGATGGGGAAAGCCAGGCCGCCGACCATGAGGAGCTGCGGCAACTGGTCCAGGCCAAAGCTTTCCGGCAAAAACAACGTGGAGAGCAGCCAGTGGACGTCGAGACCGAGGTCGAAAGACTGCTCAGGGGAGATCCCGGGGACGATCCGGCTCCGACACAACCGGCTGACCCCGAAACAGCCGCAATTCGCGAGGAAGTTCGCCAGGTGGCCATCGCCAGAAACGAGAGCCGCATCCGGCGGGGCGAACCACCCCTCGACGTGGAAGTAGAGGTCGAACGGATGCTGGCCGACTTTCTTTGAACCGGAGGCCGGTCCGGTCAGGTATCCGGGCGGATCACTGAATGCTCGAATTGACGGGTGTTGCTGCGTGGTTAGTATTGGCGCATGGATGACTCCACGTCCCGCTATGAACTGGATGAGCTGGTGGTTCAACCGGGCACCTACTTCAATCCGCAAACTGAAGTCGTGGTCGTGGTTGACGACTCGGTGTCAATCGACCAGGAGATCTTCAACATGGAGTCCTTTGAGGGCGCCGACTGGGTGAGGATCGCCGATGATGTTGCCGTGGACGAGCAGCAGCGGGACGAATTGCTCGAACATTTCCAGACCCACTACCACCCCGGGAGCGGTGGCTCGGTGTCAGGAACCGCCCTGGAGCAGGGCGACGAAGAGCTGGATGAAGGCGAAGAGGGCCAGGAGATCGGGCGCGAAGACTGATGCGCGGGCCGCTGACGCTGCTGGGTGTCCCGATCGACAGCGTGGGCACTTCCGGAGGCACCGAACTCGGTCCCCGGTCGCTCCGTGAATCGCTGGGTTCTGCCCGGCTCGAGGACGCCGGCGACACCAGCCAGCAGATCCGCGGCCTTGAACGCGACAGTGAAAACGGCTGGCTCGCTTTCGAGAACATCGTTTCGATGACCACCGAAGTGCGCGAACGGGTTGCCCGCCTGGTTACGGAGGGAAAAACCCCGGTTTTGCTTGGTGGCTGCTGCACCATGGTGCCCGGCGCGCTGGCCGGAGCCCGGGACGCAACTGGCGAAATCGGACTGGCCTATTTCGATGGACACCTCGATCTGTTTACGGGGCAGACATCTCCCACTGGCGAGGGCGCTGACTTCCCGGTCGCCGCTCTGCTCGGGCTCGCACCTCAGGCAATGCTGGAAGCGACCGGTGAAACACCGGTCGTTGACCCAGCCCGGATCGCCTTGATCGGTGCACGCGACCAGGAAGAACTTGACCTGATCGCACCATTCCCTGAGGGACTCGGGATCGGACGGATCGAATACCGGAACGACCTCCGGCATGCCGACCTGACCAGTATCGGCAAATCCCTCGAAGCAGAACTGACCGACCGCGGATCGAAGTTCTGGGTTCATCTCGATGTGGACATTCTCGATCGGGACACCTTCCCCGCCACTGACTATCTGATGCCCGACGGAATGAGCATCGCCGAACTCCGCTCGGTCCTGGCCCCGCTGGCCTCCTCCCCCGGACTTGTCGGTGTCGACGTGACCTGCTTCAACCCGGAGAAGGACAAAGACGGCCGGTGCGGTGCCGCACTCGCCGGTTTGCTCCTGGAGACGCTGGCAAGCTGAAACTCCCGGAGGCCGGCAGACTGACCTCGGGGAGCCTCAGATTGCCGTTTTGGTTCAGCCTCCGTTTGAGGCCGCGACGAAGTTGCGGCTGGGCTGGCCCCGCAATGCGGTCGCCGGTGGCAGCGGCGTGCCCTGTGCGGTCCGGCCGGGAATCACCGGCAGGACCAGCTTCGAGGGCGTGGCCCCACCGAAGCCGATCGTGTTCCGGGTATCGCCGGTCTCGATCGTGGCGAAATCCCAGATCGTCCGGTCACCGCCCGGAGCCTGAAGATTGACCCGGATCTTCGACCCTGCCCTGAATACATGGGCGACCGGGAAGATCTGGACCCGGACCAGGTTGAACTGACCGGCTGCCAGCGGCTGGGCATCAGTTTCAAGATGGCTCTGCACCGGGTTGTTGGCCGTCGACAGCGCCGGGTCGACCTTGCGATGCGAGGCTCTCAGCCAGCCGTTCTGAACGTAGGTCTCTTTGCCGTCAGGCCGGACTTCGGTCAGGGTGACCTGCAGGTCCGTGTCGGCCTTGTTCGACTCCAGGTACAGGTCGAGGCTGGACGGACCGGCGATGAACAGGTCCTGGCTCAGGGCATCGCTGGTCCAGCCGAGCCCCTTTCCGGCAGCCACCGGCTGCCAGTTGTAGGGCGGCTGGGCCAGCCAGGAATCACCCTGGGCGTTGGCTCCGAGAGTCCTCGCCGGACGGGCCGAGGGATCAGACACATAGGTCGACTCGCCGGCAGCCGTTCCCGACTGGCTTAGCTCCCCGCCGGGACCGAGATTCCAGGCGGTCGGTGTAAGCGAGGGAACCGGCCAGTCAGTGAAGCTGGTCTCCCAGGCGGCGCCGATCGATCCCGGATCACCAGGAATCGCGGCGCCGTTGTCCATCAGCATCCGCACCCTGGGGTTGTCCTGGCGAAACCTGGCCAGCGCGGCGGCGGCATTCGGCATGCCGGCCAGGTCCGATTCCTGGATCGGAAGGGCTCCGGCATCGGCCAGCTCGCCGTAAAGGGTCGAACTCAGGCCCATCAGCAGAGGCGGCATCTGTGGAACCTCGTCAGCGACGAAGAGCTTCATGAACTCCACCCACTGGGTGATCGCGCTCGGACCGAGCGAATCGACGTGGACACCGTTCTGGAGGGTGATGAAGATGTCCTGCTTGCCCCTCAGTGCCGCCAGTGCCTCGGGGAAGTGAGCCCCTGTCTGCTCATCCTGGAACTGCCCGATGAAGTACACCGGGACGTTGATCCTTTCAATCCAGGCACCGGGCGCACGATCCTTGAACAGCTGTGGAGTCCGGTATGGATTGTTCTCGATCTCGCGGTTGTAATCACGAGTCTGCAACCGCAGCTTCTGGTTGTCTAGACAATGCTGCTTCTGCGATTCACGCAGTGCCGGATCGGCGACATCGGGGTCACCCGTGGTGGACATGACCTTCGCCCAGGGCTGGCCGAATTCGGGGGCGGGTTTCGCCTCTTCCGCCCGGTCGGAGATCCAGCTGTACGCGAATCCGTTGTTGAAGATGCCACCGGGAAAACCGGTCCCCTGGTAGATGTCGTCAGTTACCGACATCGGCGAGATCGCCGCAAGATGCGGTGGCCGGGTGCCGGCCGCAAAGAGCTGGCTGATCCCGGAGAAGGAGATCCCGCCCATTCCGACCTTGCCGCCCTTGACCCAGTCCTGGGCAGCGACGGTTTCGATCATGTCGTAACCGTCATAGGTGGTCGGCAGTCCGAACAGGTCGAAGGCACCCCCCGAGCATCCGGAGCCCCGCATCTGAACACTCACAACCGCGAATCCCATCTGCGGGCCGATCAGCGATCCGACCGCGGTCGACGTCAGGGGAGCGAGGGGATCGTTTCCGCTGCCGCCGCCGAAACCGCTGACGATCGTGTTCAGCAGGTCATGCGGAGCGGCAACCTGGTAGCCGCTGTGTTCGATGAAAGTCGGGAACGGCCCGTCAGCCAGGGTCATTCCGGTAGGTAGCCGTACGGTCATGGCCAACTCAACCCCGTCACGCATGGTCACGTAGTTGAGACCGGGCTGGAGTGTCTTGGCGTCGTAGAAGGACTGGTCGGGGTTCTCGTCCGGCTTGAGGATCCTGAACTTCGCGGTGCCCTGGACTTCCTTGTCGCTGATCCTTGTGCGAACCGAATATCCGGCTCCGGACTCCATGTCCGAGAAGATTTTCGACCCGAAGGAGTCAGCGACACCGGTGGTGACCAGCTTCTCCTGGCCATTGATCAGCATCAGCTCGGCACCGGGTGCAGCACCGGTCACATAGGCCTCGCCGACACTGCCTTTGGCTGTATACGGGGCGGCAACGTTGCTCTCGGGGGCGAGTTCACCGAGCTTCCGGTTGTAGTCCTCATTGACCCGGACGATGCAGGCTTTGGTCTGGCGGTTGACTTTGCCGAGGCGCTTGTTGGCTTTGCGAAGCCTGGTCTTGGTCTTGCGGACCTTCTTTGAAGCCTTGCGGACTTTCTTTGACGCCTTGCGGACCTTCTTCCTGTTTGAAGCCGCTCTGTTCTTGCTGCGGTTCTTCTTTGAATTTCGGAGCTGCTTCTTTGACTTGACGAGTTGCTTCTTTGATTTGAGCAGCTGTTTTCTGATCTTGCGGAGCTGCTTCTTCGACTTGAGCAGGGGCTGCCTGCATTGTTTGATCCCCTGGATCCGTTCGGACCTGAGCTGGTCGTAGAGGTCCGGTCCGTCCGCCTGGCCGGCGGTCGCCATCGACAGGTTGACCATTCCGAAACCAGCGAATGCGACAAGCGCTGCTGCGAATCCGGCCTTCACCCTCTGCATCTGCATCTCCGCTCCTCCTTGAAGTTCCCTCATGCGACCGGTCTCCCCGGGGATCGAACCCCCACCCCCGGCAATGCTGGGGTCAAAGCAATGGTCGCTCCCTGCCAAAATACGGCACCAGCCGGCCATTTGAAGCTGCGCCCTTCTCCCGGAGGGACTTTTCGGGACCGCCGCGGCCCCATGCATCCGGACCAACCGTTCGCCGGGTCTCTAGGATCGGACCATGCTCGAAGCTGGCGACAAAGCCCCTGACTTCACGCTCGAAGATCAGCACGGCGACAAGGTGAAACTGTCAAACCATCGCAAGGAAACGGTGGTGCTCTACTTTTACCCGAAGGCAAACACGGGTGGATGCACGACCCAGGCCTGTTCGATCCGGGACAACCGGGCCAGGTATGAGGAAGCCGGCGCGACGGTGATCGGCATCTCACCGGACGAAGTCAAGGACATCGCGAAGTTCGCCGGCAAGAACGACCTCGAGTTCACCCTTGTGGCCGACAGGGACCACAAGGTGGCGGAGAAGTACGGCACCTGGGTCGAGAAGTCAATGTACGGGAACAAGTACATGGGTGTGCAGCGCGCAACCTTCATCATCAAGGGCATGAAGATCCTCCGGGTCTTCCCGAAAGTCCAGCCGAAGAAGCACGACGGGCTGGTCCTGAAAGCCCTGGCCGAACTCAACGAGGAGAACTGAATGTCGAACTGGGACAAGGGCTCATATGAAGTAACCGCGGAACAGCTCGCTCCGGTCGCTCCGACCGTTGCCGATGCCACAGAGCCGGTCGCCGGAGAACCCGCACTCGACCTCGCCTGTGGCACCGGCAACGAATCTCTCGAGCTGGCCGGCCGTGGTGCCGACGTAACCGGATTCGACGGCGCTCCACGCCTGCTCGAGGTGGCGGAGCAACGCGCGAAGGCGGCAGGCCTTGAGGCCAGCTGGGTCCAGGGTGACCTCGCCGACCTGCCCTTCGACGATGACAGCTTCGAGATCGTGACCTCGGTCTTCGGCTTGATCTTCACCAGCTCGCCGAAGGACAGTGCCACTGAAATCAGCCGCGTGCTCCGCCCGCAGGGACGGATCGCCTTTACTTCCTGGGTCGAGGAGGGACTCTTCCAGCACATGCAGGAAATGGCCAAGGCTGCGGTGGCCTCGAGTTTCGGCCAGACGCCACCCGAAGGTGCGGATGCACCCTTCCAGTGGGGGGATGAAGCGGGAGTCCGGGAGCTCTTCTCGGAAAGCGGAATAGCCCTCCAGGTTGAAACTCACAACCTCGTGATCAGAGAGGAATCGGCGCTCACCCTGAACGACCGCTGGTTCGACCTCCACCCGATCTGGCTGACCATGAAAGAAGTGATCGGCGAAGAAGCCTACGAGGAGCTACGACGGGAAACGTTGCCTGTTGTCGAAGCCGCCAACGAAGCCGGCGGCGATGGCTTCTCCTACACCATGCGGTACCTGCTCTTCGAGGGCAGCCCCGTCTGAGCCAGGATTCCGGAGCAGGTTCTCCGGATCGAGGATTCCCGGTCTGAGTCTCTAGTGGCCGCTGGTGTGGCCCGTATCGCCGCTGAAAATCACGAAGACCAGGAAGGCCAGGTAGAGCAGAGCCCACAGGGTGATCGAGATCTTCCCGAACTCTCCGTTCTTTCTCAGCGCCCAGTATGCGACAAGCCCACCGGCCAGGCCCAGCCCCATCGAAACGACCGCAAACTTGTCCAGCGACCAGTCGATGAACATCATTCCGATCGCCACCGGGATGGTCGACTGGAACACCATCGCGCCGGTGATGTTGCCCAGGGCGAGAGAGTCCTTGCCTTCCCGGACCCAGAAGAAAGAATTCGCCTTCTCGGGCAACTCCGTCGCCAGCGGCGCGAGGATCAGTGAGAGGATGATCGCCGAAACACCCAGGTGTTCGGCCACATTGAGTAGTTCGTGGACGAAAAGGTGAGCTCCACCGACCATCGCCCCGAGCCCGAGCAACAGCTGGATGATCATGATCGAGTTCGGCGGTCCGCCCTCCTTGTCGGACCGGCGGTCCATGATCAGAGGGTCCATCTCATGGCTTTCGGAAACGTCGCCACTGCTCCGGATCGTCATCACCACGTAGTAGACGTAAGCCAGAAGGCAGACGACCCCGGCACCGATCTGGACCTGGTTCGGCACATCGACTACACCAATCACCAGGGCCAGGGAGAAGAAGATCATGAAGAAGACCAGGTCCCGATCCAGGGTTTCGACGTGAACATCGAGATGTTTGCCCTGCGGCCGGCGCTTCACGAAGACAAGCGCCGAGATGCCGACCAGGGCCATGGCGATCGTCGCGAGCAGGAACGGGGCGCCGACGATCGCCCCCACCGCGACATCACCGGACCCCGAGGCCGAACCGATGATGGCGACAATCGGGATCAGGGTTTCCGGCATGGCGGTGCCGACTGCCGCCAGAATCGAGCCGACCGCGCCCTCGCCGAGATTCAGCTTGTGACCAAGCCACTCGATCGCATTTGTGAAGAGCAGCGCGCCGGTAAGGATGACGGCGAAACTGAGGATCAGGAGTAGGTATTCCATGGTGCTTTTGTGCTGCTCTCTATTCGGTGGCGGAGTGGACGAGGTCGGGCGTCAGGCTGAACCGTATCCGGGTCGCCGGAAGTGCATTGCCCGGGTCGTCGAGCGCCAGGGTGAGATCAAGCCTGCGGATCACTCCGTCTGCTTCCCCGACAAACAGGTCGAAATCGGCATCGGCGAGAGTTTCATCGAGCCCGCCCTGCTGCCTGACACCGGCCAGTGAACCCACGTCCCCAGCCCCGGCGTCGGTGAGAGCTCCGGCGAGCTGATCGGCAGCAAGCTCCCCGGACAAGTGGTTGACGGTGACTCCGCCGATCTGTTCATCGCCTTCAAGGGAGAGACCTTCGACCAGTGAACGAAGCCCGGAATCCGATGACCCGAGCGCCTCACGAATCGCGGTTACGTCAGACGGACTTGCCTGGAGCCGGCGCTGATCGAGCACCGCATCACCGAAACCGAGTGCGGCGACGCTCACAACGCCGCCCCGCGGGCCACCCGGCCCGTCGGCAAAGCTGGAGAGGTTCTCCCTGGTCAAAGCCCTGTCGAGCACCAGATCAGGGTCCTGTTCATCGCTGCCGCAACCGGCCACGACGAGTAGCGAACCCAACAGGATGGTCAAAAGCAGGGAGGTTCGGCGGAGTTCCAAGTCGGGGCAGGCTATACGCTCGCGACACAATGCCACCGCGCACGATCCTCTATACCGGAAAAGGAGGCGTCGGCAAAACGAGCGTCGCCGCCGCCACCGCCCGCCGTTCCGCGGCCAACGGGCATCGCACGGTGATCCTCTCGACCGACCCGGCCCACAGCCTTTCCGACTCCCTCGGACAGGAGCTCGGCCCTGATCCGGTCGAGGTTTCGCCCGGTCTGTGGGGTCAGGAAGTGATCGCCGAAGCAGAGATGCGCCGCAATTGGGATCGAGTGGCCGCCTGGATGTCCGGGCTTCTTCAA
>JAGQUU010000265.1 GCA_020438345.1 Solirubrobacterales bacterium
ATTGATGGCCTGACCACGGCGATCACCGTGGACCAGGAGCGACTCGGTGGCGATGCCCGGTCCACAGTCGGGACCGTCACGGATGTGGGGGCGATGCTGCGGATCCTCTTCAGCCGTATCGGCAAACCGGCAATCGGTTCGCCCCAGGCCTTCTCCTTCAACGTTCAGTCCGCCGAAGGGACAGGGGTACTCCGCAAGGGTGGGGAGAAAGCAAAGCGGGTCACCTACAGCCGCATCGGCGGCATGTGCCAGAACTGCGAAGGACGCGGTTCAATCTCCGATTTCGACCTGACTGAACTTTACGACGGGAGTCTCTCCCTGAACGAAGGTGCCCTCAAGGTGCCCGGGTACAGCATGGAAGGCTGGTACGGGAGGATCTTTCGTGGTTGCGGATTCTTCGACCCCGACAAACCGGTCAGCAAGTTCAGCAAGCGGGAGCTCGCCGATCTCCTCTACAAGGAGCCCACGAAGCTCAAGATAGAAGGCACCAACCTCACCTATGAAGGGGTCATCCCGGCTATCCAGCGCTCGATGCTCGGCAAGGACCGGGAGTCAATGCAACCCCACATTCGAGCATTCGTCGACCGGGTCGTGAGTTTCGCTCCCTGTCCGGAATGTGACGGCACCCGGCTGAGCGAGGCAGCCCGATCCTCAAAGATCGAGAGCAGGAGCATTGCCGATCTCTGTCGGATGCAGATCAGCGACCTGGCCGGATGGATCGCTGATCTGGAAGAGCCGACGGTGGCACCACTGGTCGAGGCTCTGAAAGTGAACCTTGAATCCTTCGTTGAAATCGGACTCGGCTATCTCTCGCTGGACCGCTCATCGGCGACCCTCTCGGGTGGCGAAGCGCAGCGGGTCAAGATGGTTCGCCAGCTTGGTTCGTCCCTCACTGATGTGACCTATGTCTTCGACGAACCAACCGCCGGCATGCATCCTCACGACATCGAAAGGATGAACGGGCTCTTGCTGAGACTCCGTGACAAAGGGAACACCGTCCTTGTTGTCGAGCACAAGCCGGAAGTGATCGAGATAGCCGACCACATCGTTGACCTCGGCCCGCTGGCCGGAAGCGGTGGTGGCGAGATCTGCTTCGAGGGCAGCTTTCAGGCACTTCGGGAAAGCGGAACCACGACCGGCAGGCACCTCGATGACCGCGCATCGCTCAAGGAGCAGGTCCGGCAACCGGAAGGAAGCATCGAAATCCGGAAGGCCAACCGGAACAACCTCCGCGAGGTGGATGTGGACATTCCACTCGGGATCCTCACAGTGATCACCGGTGTCGCCGGGTCGGGCAAGAGTTCGCTGATTGACGGTTCGGTAGTCGGTCTGAAGGGTGTTGCCACAGTTGACCAGGATCCGATCCGCGGCTCCCGTCGAAGCAATCCGGCGACCTACAGCGGCCTTCTGGATCCAATCCGAAAGGCTTTCGCGAAACAGAACGGGGTCAAACCCGGCCTCTTCAGTGCGAACTCCGATGGTGCCTGTCCGGCATGCAACGGGGCCGGTGTGATCTACACAGATCTCGGCATCATGGCTGCCGTTCCTACCCGCTGTGAAGAGTGCGAAGGCAAGCGGTTCCAGGCATCCGTCCTCGAATACAAGTTTGGTGGCCGTGACATCAGCGAGGTCCTCGACATGCCGGTCACCGAATCATTCGAATTCTTCACGGGCACGGATGCCAGCGTTCCGGCGGCGCAGAAAATCCTCAAGCGGCTCGAGGACGTTGGGCTTGGCTATCTCGCTATCGGCCAGCCACTCACCACCCTTTCCGGAGGCGAGCGACAGCGGCTCAAACTGGCAACCGAGATGGGCGGCAAGGGAGAAATCTACCTGCTGGACGAACCCACCACCGGCCTTCACCTCGCTGACATCGAACAATTGCTCAGACTCCTCGATCAACTTGTCGATTCCGGAAAATCCGTGATCGTGATCGAACACCACCAGGCAGTGATGGCACATGCGGACTGGATAATCGACCTTGGGCCCGGAGCGGGGCATGATGGCGGGGAGGTCGTCTTCGAGGGCAGCCCGCAGGAACTCGTCAAAGACCGCTCGACATTGACGGCGGAGCATCTGGCCCGTTACACCGGTTGCTGAGATTCTCCAGAAACCGCTTGTTTGCGAAGGGTGGCCGGTTTCTGTATGCTGCCGTCAACTAGGGCTTGCGTGATTGTCGTCACTATGGCAATCAGGCAGGTTCAGTCAGGGACGACAGCCACAAGGCTGTCGGGAAAATCCAAGAGCAGGGAACCACTGCATCTAGGGAGAAAACTATCGGCCGGACCTTTAGAGGGAAAAGGCCACGGAGGAATGATGAACAGCACTTTCGTTACAACCGCCCCGAAGGGCCTGGCTGTGAAGGTGGCTCTGGCCGCTCTTCTCGCTGCCTGTGTCGCGCTGATTATCGGTGCCGGCAACGCCAAGGCTTCAACTCCGGGCGCGCCAATCACTGCCGACTTCAATCACGCCGGCCTCAACGTTGATGTGACTCTGGCCCAGCTGGACGAGCTCGTTCTTGACTCGGACGATCCCGACCCGCTGTCAATCGCCGGAACGTACACCGATGCCAACGGCAACTTCACACTGCCGAAGGCCACCGGACTCGACTTCCCGCCGATCAACCTAGTGCTCGATGACGGTGATGACCCGGGTCCCGCCGATGACGTTCTCCTGAACGGCGGCATCTCGCTTGACCGTGATGCCACCGGCAATTACAACGATACGACTGGCGCCATGAGCATGGACCTCGGTATCGCACTGACCCTCGGTGTCACCGACGTTTCCGCTCTGCCGATCCCGGGGCTGGGTACCGGACCGCTCACCTGCAAGTTCGCTCCGATCAACATCTCGGTCTCGACCTCGAAGGGTTGGCCACATGCCGGCAAGCCTTTTGTTGACAAGGCTGCGATCAAGGACGGCGCTCTCGCCGGTGCCTGGCGTTCAGTCCCGGCAGTCACCACCGTGGCGGGCAATCCTTCTGCCTGCAACCTGATCCGGAACGTCCTGAAGCCGGTTGGCGGCCTCTGGCTCGCCCAGAGTGACACGCTGCTGACCACGATGCCGGCCGCAACCGAGGCCAAGCCCGCCGCAGAGACCTGCGCCGAGCACGGCCAGACCGGCACCTTCCCGAACTGCGTCACTCCGCCGCAGGTTTGCCCGGAAGGCCAGACCGGCACCCCGCCGAACTGTCAGCCGATTGTTGCTCCGGTCCCCGCGGCCAACATCAGCAAGATCGCCGTGACCCCGGCCAAGGGCAAGATCAAGAAGGGCAAGAAGGCCACCCTGACGATCAAGGTCACCAACACCGGTGATGCTGCAGGCACCGCCACCGTGACCATCAAGTCGAGCAACAAGAAGGTCAAGGCGCCGAAGTCAGTCAAGGTGACTGTCCCGGCCGGCAAGACCGTCTCGAAGAAGATCACGATCAAGGCCACCAAGAAGGCCAAGGGCAAGGCCAACATCACGGTCAAGACTGGCAGCCTTTCAGCCAAGTCAACCCTGACCGTCAAGAAGTAGCGCCGACCGGCACTGCTTCAACCGTTTGGAAAAGGGCCCCCGGAGCAATCCGGGGGCCCTTTTCATTTGCCTGCCAGAGCCGGATGCTTTTGAAAGGCCACAGTCCGGACGGGGTTCCGGGCTGTCGTCCGCCCAGGGCAAATAGCAGGGGTCGTAGCCCGGACGTTTCCCGATAGCCTGTCTGCTCGTTGGCGAGGTAGCTCAGTTGGTAGAGCACACGACTGAAAATCGTGGTGTCGCCGGTTCGATCCCGGCCCTCGCCACTTACGGCTACCCGCACTGCCAGAAAAGCCAGAGTAGCGGCCGCCGCTAGGCTGATCCCGTCCCGGTACCGTCTGACATCGACTCCAGGAGGCTGATCGCTCCGGCTTTGAACAGTGGCTCGTTCAGGTTCCCGCACTTCGGGCTCTGGATACAAGAGGGGCAACCCGCGTCACAGGGGCATTCCCTGATCAGTCGCAGGGCATCGCCGACCAGACGGGGGAAAAGATCAAACGCCCTTCTCGTCAGTCCGACCCCGCCGGGATGCCCGTCGTAGATGAAGATCGTCGGGGTGCCCGTCTGCATGTGGAGGTTCGTGGAAAGACCGCCAATGTCCCAACGGTCACACATGGCAATCAGGGGCAGGACCGCGATCTGGCCATGCTCGGTTGCGTGGAGGGCCCCCAGCATCTCGTTCAGGGCGAGACCGGCAATGAAGTCCTCCGGTATTTCGTACCAGAGGCCGCGGGTGGTGAACTCCTGCTCCGGCAGATCCAGATCGACCATGTCGAATGCCTCTCCGTCGGCAGCTAGAATCCGCTGGTAGGCCATCACCTGGTCAGTCACGGAAATCTCGCCAAAACCGAGTTTCACCCCGCAGGTCTCGCTGCTTGCGAGCAGGCGGTCGATGAAGATATCCGTCTCGACCCTGGGCCGTGTGTACCAGTCATCATCGAACTTCCGGACGATCGCCTGCCCCTCGCCCAGGTCAAGCTGCTCAACCTCCCAGGAGGTGCCCAGATGCATGTAGACCGCACCGGGATGAATGGTGCTGAAGGCCCGCCCGGTCTCCACGGTGCCGATCACCTCCCCGGAGTCGCGGTCGATCACGGCGATCCCGCCGATCGACGAAGAACGGAGCGAAACGCTCGAAGCAGCGAAACCCGAACGACGCGGCACAAGTCCCTTTCCCGCCTTTCTGAGCTCGCCACGAGCCACGAGAGCCTGACCGGCCTGCTCGAGACCGGCACCGAAGAACATCTCGTCTTCCGAGGTGAGAGGCAGCTCGTACGCGGCGGCGACCAGATGCTGGTCCCGGATCTCTGGCGAGAGATGATCAAGAATCGCCGCTTCGACCGGTCGCTCCAGGAACTCATCCGGATGCCGGCAGAAGTACTGGTCGAGACCATCCGGCCCGGCTATGTAGACAGCGAGTCCGCGATCCCGGCGGCCTGCCCTTCCCCACATCTGCTTCAGTCCGGCAACCGTGCCGGGAAAGGTGACGCAGATCGCCGCATCGAGTCCGCCGATGTCGATCCCGAGTTCAAGCGCATCGGTTGAAGCGACCCCAAGCAACTCGCCGGAAACCAGCTTTGCTTCTATTTCTCGCCGTTGCGCCGGGGTGTAACCCGCCCGGTACGGCGCGATCCTGGAGGCCAGATCCGGTCGGCCCTTCTCGGTCAGACGGTCGGCGGCAAACTTGCGGATCAGCTCAATCCCCTTGCGGCTCTTGAGAAAGCAGATCGTCCTTACCTCGCTCGCAACAAGATCTGCCAGCAGGTCGGCCCCTTCGGCGAGAGCCGATCTCCGGGCGCCGATGGCCGGATTCACCAACGGCGGGTTCCAGATCCGCACTTCCCGTCCGGCACCGGGAGCACCATCGTTCTCAATAAGTGTCGCCGGCATCCCGGTGAGCCGTTCGGCCAAGTCGCCGGGGTTGGCGATCGTTGCCGAGGCCATCATGAAACGGGGATCACTGCCATACGCGCCGGCAAGCCTTCTGAGGCGTCGCAGGACATTCGCTACATGGGAGCCGAAAACGCCACGGTAGGTGTGGGCCTCATCGACGACCACCCAGTCGAGATTCGCGAAAAAGTCCCCCCAACCCCGATGGTGGGGCATGATCCCGATGTGGAGCATGTCCGGGTTGGTCAGGACCAGGTTGCTCGTTCGGCGGATCGCAGGCCGCTCGTCCCGCGGTGTGTCACCGTCATAGATCGCGGGCTTTACGTTCGGTGATCCGAGCCTGCTCAGGGCACGGGCCTGATCCTGAGCCAGGGCTTTGGTCGGGTACAGATAAAGCGCCCGGGATTTCGCATCCCCGGCGATCCCGTTCAGGACAGGCAGGTTGAAAGCGAGCGACTTGCCCGAAGCAGTCGGGGTGGTCAGGATCACGTTTCCATCCTCCGAGGCTCTGAGCGCCTCCGCCTGGTGGCTGTAAAGCTGCGATATGCCCTGGCTGGCCAGCGCCGCCACGAACCCGAGGTCAAGCCCGGTAGGCATCGCCTCCAAGTGGGCCGGACGGGCCGGAACCGAGGAACTCCCGATGATCCTGCCGTCCCGCAGGGCAGGG
>JAGQUU010000266.1 GCA_020438345.1 Solirubrobacterales bacterium
CCGGTTGCTCCGGCCGGAACCGGGCAGCCGCCGAGCTCGCCGAAACTCGACTCGAAGGAATCGATCCCTTCTTCGAGCGCGGCCAGAACATTGGCCAGGCCCTGGCCGCGGGTGTCATGGAAGTGGGCCGTCAATTCGACCCGCCCCAACCCTTCCGCCGAAAAGCGCTCTTGTACCTCGGCGAAGAAGCGGCGAACCTGGACCGGGTTCGCCATGCCGGTGGTATCGCCAAAACCGACCTCGACGCAACCTGCCCGGGCCAGCCGCAGGGCCAGGTCGAGCACGTTCCCGACCGGTACATCCCCCTCATACGGGCATCCGAAAGACGTTGATATCACCCCTTCAGAGCGCAGACCGGCCGCAACCGCGACGGGAATCGTGTCTTCGAGGCCGGCAATCGATTCCTCGACGCTCCGGTTGACGTTCTTCCGGTTGTGGGTCTCGGATGCCGACAAGAAGAAGTTGGTTTCGTCAAAACGGTCACGGCGCTCAAGCGCACGTTCGAGCCCGCGGCGATTCGGGATGAGCACCGAGTAGGCGACACCATCCGGACGGTCGATTCCGTCCAGAACCTCATCGGCGTCAGACAGTTGCGGGATCACATCCGGCCGGACAAAGGAAGTGACTTCGATCCGCTCGAGTCCGGTCGCGGCGAGCAGGTTCACCAGCCGGATCTTGTCCGCCGTGGCGATCACCTCGGGCTCGTTCTGGAAGCCGTCCCTGGGGCCGACCTCACGAATTCGCACCGATTCCGGAAGATTCTCAAGGCCCATGATCAGGCCACGTTGAAGGAGATCGCTCGACGCTCATGGGTTCCGACCCCGAGCACCCGGTCACCATCCTTCACTTCAACCGAGAAGCGGAATTTGCGGTCTTCGATCACTTCATCGAGCCGGGACCAGACCGAGCATTCGGTTCCTTCGCCCGCCCCGGAGACATGCTTGATATTCACCTCGAAGCCGACCGTCGCGCTCCCCTCCGGCAGGAACTCCTGCACCAGGACTGCGCAGTTGCGTTCCATCATCCCGATCATTCCGGGCGTCGACAGAACGCCGGTTTCGAGCAAGCCTCCGACATCGGTGATCAGCACCCCCTCGACCACGAAAGTGTCCTCGCGTTCAGTTCCTGTCTTCTCGGCAATCGACATGGGCCAAGCTTAGTCAGCCGGGACCTGCTTCCGGCGGGTGCATAAACTGCTCCACCGTGAGCGAGAACACCGAAGCACCCGTGATCCCAGTAATCGGCGGCACCGGAGCCCTCGGGTCCGGGCTGGCCAGACGATGGGCTGCCGGCGGTGCCAGAGTCATTATCGGCTCGCGGGATGCCGGTCGGGCAGCCGAGGTCGCCGCGAAGGTCGCAGGGGAAGCAGGCGGAACTGTCGAGGGCATGAGTAACGCCGACGCCGCGCAAGCCGCTGACATCGTCTTTCTGACTATTCCTTTCCGCAACCAGTCGGAATACCTGACAAACCTGAAAGGTGTGCTCACCCCCGGTCAGATCCTGGTCGACTGTTCCGTGCCGCTGGCCGCCACGATCAGCGGCAAGGCGACCCGCACGATCGGTATCTGGCAGGGATCAGCCGCGCAGCAGGCCCAGGAAATGGTGCCTGAAGGCGTGACAGTCGTCTCGGCACTTCATACCGTCAGTGCCCCCGGTCTTTCCGACCTCGGGCATGAGCTGGACGAGGATGTCCCCGTCTGCGGCGACCGGAAGGCCGACAAGGCCCGCGTGGCCGGTCTGATCTCCCGCATCGACGGTCTTCGGCCGGTCAATGCGGGAGCGCTCGAGATGTCGAGAATTGTCGAACAGCTGACCGCCCTGATGATCTCGGTCAACATCCGCTACAAGACCCATGCCGGGCTGAAGTTCACCAACCTTCCCGAGGGCGAGACGTTCTGATGAAGGTAACCCTGCTGGCGGGCGGTACCGGCGGGGCAAAACTCGCCGCCGGCATGCAGTCGCTGGTCGGCAGCGACCTGACGGTGATCGCCAACACCGGCGATGACGTTGAAACCCTCGGGGTTTACGTCTCCCCCGATCCGGACCTTGTCACCTACTGGCTGGCCGGACAGGTTGACGAAGTTCGTGGCTGGGGTATCAAGGACGACGGTTTCGAGGTCTTCGAGAGGATGACCAGATTCGGAGCTCCGTCCTGGTTTTCACTCTCGAATCTGGACCTGGCCGCCTGCCTTTACCGCAAGGACTTCATGGCAGCCGGTGGACGTTTGACCGATGCCCAGGCGCAGATTGGCCGCGGGGTCGGTATCGAGGCGACCGTATTGCCGATGTCTGACCAGCCGGTC
>JAGQUU010000267.1 GCA_020438345.1 Solirubrobacterales bacterium
ACAACGGTCAGGGCATCATCGAAATTGCCTTCGAGCGCAACCACGCGCGCGCCATGCATGAGCGACTGGGCGAGTTTGCCGATGGCGATTTTTCCTTCCGGAACGATCACTGCTCCACGTAGCCCCGCCCGTACCGCGTAAGCGGAGGCGGAAGCCGCGGTATTGCCGGTCGACGCGCAGATCACGGCTTTGGCGCCGCGTCCAGCGGCACGAGAAACAGCGACGGTCATCCCACGGTCCTTGAAGGAACCGGTCGGGTTCGCGCCCTCGACCTTCAGCCATACCCGAGCCCCGACCCGTTCGGAAAGGCGTGGAGCTTCAACCAGCGGGGTCGAGCCTTCGTTCAGGCTTACGACCGGGTCTCCCGGCTCAAGCGGAAGGGTGTCTCGGTATCTCTCAATCAATGGCTGTGGCATGACTCCCCAAAGGTCGCTAGGCGACGAATTCTTCTTCGATTACACGGATAAAGCGCGGATCCGACTTGAGCGAGTCGAGCCGGGCGATCTCGGCGACCGCTGCCTTGAATTCCGATTCCAGGCAGCGGTGAATAACCATCACCAAGCGGGCATCGTCACCAAGCCCTCTCTGGACCACGCTCTTGACTGACACGCCCCCGTCGGAGAGCACCTTTGCCACTTCCGCCAGGACTCCCGGTTCATCGGCGACCTCAAGGTGGAGGTAGAAGGAAGAGGTGACATCGGAAAGGACCGGCAGGTCGCGGTCCGCAGTGTGGGTGCGGGCATCACCGGCCGCAACCGAAACCACATCGCCGAGCACGGCCGCGGCAGTCTGAAGGCCGCCGGCACCCGGACCGGACATTGTCACCTCGGTGATCTCCGGCGCCTCGACCATCACCGCATTGAACGGGCCTTCGATCGGGGCCAGTGGGTGACCGGGATAAAGGAAGCAGGGAAACACCCGGACGGTAATCCCGTTCTCGAGCTTCTCGGCGACTCCGAGCAGTTTCAGAGAAAGACCGAGCTCCTTGGCGTAGGCGAGGTCATCCGGCTGAATGTCCTCGATCCCTTCGAAATCAACTTGATCAAGCGTCACCGGGGCGTGAAAGGCCAGACGGGCGAGTATCGCCATCTTGGCAGCAGCATCCGCACCGTTTACATCCTCGGTCGGGTCGGCTTCGGCATAACCAAGCTCCTGGGCCCTCTTGAGGACATCACCGTATGAGGCTCCCGTCGCAGCCATCTCGGAAAGGATGAAGTTGGTGGTGCCATTGACGATGCCGAAGACCTTGTTGAACTCAACCGCACCGAAGCTCTCCTGGACCACGCGGATCACCGGAACGACGGCGGCGACGGCGGCTTCAAAACGGAGCTGAACCCCGGCTGCCTCGGCCGCGGAGAACAGCTCGGCCCCATGCTGGGCGAGCAGCTGCTTGTTCGCGGTGACCACGGGCACCCCGGCTTCGAGGGCGGTCAGTACATGGTCCCGGGCGGTATCGGTCCCGCCCATCAACTCGACGATCACGTCCGCCCCGGCGAGGATTTCGTTGAAATCCCCCTGGCTGCGGGTGAGCACACCGGCCAACACCGGGCGGCTGCCGGTCGCCGATTCAATCTGGTCCGCCCGTTCGCTGACCAGGTCCACAAAAGCGGAACCGACCGTGCCGTGGCCGAGCAGCCCGATTTTCAATGATTCACTCACATGTCCCTCGCCATCAGGTCGTCCCAGGTTTCCCGTCGGACGACCGCCTCGGCCTCACCGTCTTCACAGAAGATCACAGGTGGTCTCGGCATTCCGTTGTAGTTATTCGCCATCGAGTGCCCGTAGGCACCGGTTGCCGGGACGAGCAGAATGTCCCCCACCCGGGGTTTGGCGAGATCAACATCACGGATCAGGATATCCCCGGATTCGCAATGTGACCCGGCGACGGTGACGGTGGTGTCCGCCGGATCGTTCGGGCGACTCGCGATCACGGCGGTGTACTTCGCGTCGTAAAGCATTGGACGCAGGTTGTCAGACATTCCTCCGTCAACTGCGATGTAGGTCCTGACCCCCGGGATCTCCTTGATGGTTCCGACCCGATAGATCGTCACCCCGGCGGTGCCGACGAGTGACCTGCCCGGCTCGATCAGAATTTTCACATCGTTACCGAAGACATCACGTACCGCCTGGATTTTCAGGTTCACGTATTCCCCGATCGAAGGCGGAGAGTCTTCTTCGCCATATGCAATACCCAGGCCACCGCCGAGATCGAGTATCCGGCACCAGTCACCCCGGAGCGCCCCGAGCGCCTCGACCGCCAGCCGGAACGGCTCGATCTCGAAGATCTGAGAGCCAATGTGGCAGTGGAGGCCGACCAGATTGAGCTTGTCTGACGCGAGGGTCCGCTCGATTGCCCGGGCCGCGGTGCCATCTTCAAGGCCGAAACCGAACTTGGAATCAAGCTGACCGGTCTGGATGAAGGAATGGGTTGACGGCTTGATTCCGGGGGTGACGCGAACAAGTACATCCTGGGTCTTTCCGAGGACCCGTTCGCAACGGTCTATCTCATCGAAGGAATCGAGGATCAGATGACCGACATCCATGCGACTGGCCAGGTCGAGTTCCGCGTCCGTCTTGTTGTTGCCGTGCATGTAGATCTTCGACGGATCGAAACCGGCGGCCAGCGCCATCGTCAGCTCACCACCAGATGCGACATCAACCGAGAGTCCCTCTTCGGCAAATAGCCGGTAGGCCGCTGTGACGGGGAGCGCCTTGCTGGCGAAGAGAACTTCGAAGTGATCGGTATGGGCAGCGAACGCGGACTGGTAGGCACGGGCCCGATCCCGCATTTCCGCTACTGCGAAAACGTACGCGGGTGTGCCGAATTCGCTGGCAAGTTCGGTTACGTCGCAGCCACCGATTTCAAGGTGGCCGATCGAGTTTGTGATTGTCCCGGACGGATATGGCATCGCCGCCATTCTTACGACTTCCGCTGCGGGACACCGTTTGGATACGGTTCACGTAGTGGCAAGCACCGGACGACGGCCCATCAACGCACCTCCAGGGAGTCCGCAGGCCGCCGGGGTCCCCTGGCTGGGCCTTTCGATTCTGCTTGTTTTGCTGCTCATTCTTGGTGCTTTCGTGGCCCATTTCTTCTTTGATGTAGGCAAGAACGAAAGCGGCAGCAGCACCGGAACAGTTGCCGAGGCCGATTTCGGAACCACTGGTGAGTCCAGCGTGATCGCGGGCCATCAGGGAGGCG
>JAGQUU010000031.1 GCA_020438345.1 Solirubrobacterales bacterium
CTATAAACCGCCAAAGCGGCTGTCACCGAAAAGCCGAGCCAATGCCACCATCGTCCATTATCCGACGTCGCGTAGACAAGTACCAACGCCGAAAGGACGACCATCAGGACCATCACGGAGTAGGCGCGAGCCGTAGCCGAGATGGAAACCAGCAATGGTGAGACCGAAACAATCGCGAGCGTGTACCAAGCCGCTCGACGACCAAGAAGCTTGACGGCTAACAGGAAGTAGAGCGGCAGAACCAACATTCCCGAGACGAGCGAAGGGAGCCGAATCGCCGATACGGTCTGTCCGAACACCGTCACCGCCTTGGCAAGGAGGAAATAGAAGGGCGGGCTGATCTCCGCGTCAGAGTTTACGGCCGAAATCACTCCCCCTACGAAATTCTTCTTGACGATCCAGAGCGTCGACATCTCGTCGCCGTAAGCCGACAGATTGAAGACGGCTAGCCGCAGCGCGAAGGCGATCACGCAAAGAAGCCCCGCAGCCGCCCATGGAAGCCAACGACGTCTTGCCAGTTGGTCAATCACAGCGGCGCAGGATATTCGTCCCTTGGTCGCGGCGTCGCCACAGTCCTGTCAAGATTCGCGCCATGTGCGCCAGGATTACCGGGGAAAGGGTTGTCACGCCTGAGGGCGGGTTCAACCCGACCTGGCAGCGCCACGTGGCGGCGTATCGCCTGCTTGAACCCGAATTTGGGCTTGGCCGCCTGCTGGACCTGGGCTGCGGTGTCGGCCACAGCTTCCACCTGCTCGACCCCCGGGAAACCGTCGGAGTGGACATCGAACCCGATGCATTGCAGGGTCAGGACCGGGAGACCCACGTGGCGGACATGCGGGATCTGCCTTTCGATCCGGCCAGCTTCGAGTCGGTGTTTTCGGTTCACTCGCTCGAACACGTTCCCGATCCGGAAAGGGTGCTGGCCGAGGTGGCCAGGGTGATCACCGCCGACGGGACCGCAGCCTTCGTGACACCGAACCGCCTCACCTTCGGACGACCCGACGAGATCATCGACCCCTTCCACTTCATCGAGTTCGACGCCCGTCAGCTCGAAGAACTCTGCGGAGCGGAATTCAACGATGTCGTGATCCACGGCATTTTCGGATCCGACCGGTACATGACGATCCACGACCGGGAACGAGAGAAGCTCGACCGGCTGCTCGGATTCGACCCCTTGAAGCTGCGGCGCCTGGTGCCGAACCGGGCCCGTCGCGGCCTTTATGACACCATGCTCAACCGGTCCCGCAGCCTCGAAGACCCGGAGGCCGAAGCGATAACCGTCGACGATTTCTCTCTCGGGGATCAGGGTCTGGAGACCGCGCTCGATGTGGTGGCGGTCTGCAGGGGACCCAGGGGTTGACCTCCATTCCGGACTGGACCGGCACAAAGGCCACAACCTGTTCGTGGTGTGGTACCGATCTTGCGACCGGGCAGGAAAGGCCGGGACGGACCGAATGTCCCGAATGCGGTTCGGCCACGACCGATCCGGTTCCCGACCCGGCTTCCCTCGACCGGGCCTACGGCGACTGGTACTGGCCATCTTCGGGCAACCGCTTCGGCCGCTTCGGCGACTTCATGCTGAGGAGATCGCGGGCCTCCGCCGCAAAGCGAATCAGTGAACTCGCTCCGCCCGGTTCGATCCTGGACGTGGGAGCGGGTGAGGGCACCCTGATCGACGCCCTGGGTGCGCGGGGAAGGGAAGCCTCCGGCCTGGAACGGCTTCCATCCCGGGACGACATCGTCGACAAGACGATTTTCGAGGTAGAAGGCCCCTATGCCGCGATCGTCTTCTGGCATTCGCTCGAGCATGTTCCCGATGCGGGCCAGGTGGTCGCCGAGGCGGCCCGAAAGCTGATTCCCGGCGGCTTCATCTTCATCGCCGTGCCGGACCTCGCCAGCCGGCAGGCCAGGAAATTCGGTGACCGCTGGCTCCATCTGGATCTGCCCCGCCATCTGGTGCACCTGCGCTCCGATGCCCTCGTGGCCGGCTTGGAGCGCTGCGGCTTCCGGGTCACCGAAGTTTCGCCGGTAAGGGGCGGCCAGATCGTGATCGGCTGGCTCGACGGATTCGTTTCCGGATTGCCCGGCGGGCTCAATCTCTACCAGGCTCTTCGTCGCAAATCGGCCCGCAGGATCAGGCTCTCTCCCTCGCAGCGGATCGGATCGATCGCGGCTGGTGTCCTGCTTTTCCCGTTGGCGTTAGTCTGCGCCGCGGTCGAAGTTCGCTCCGGCCGATCCGGAACCGTCTACGTCGAAGGTCAACTTCGTGACTGAGCCCGAAAACAACGAAAAGCGTCCCAAGGTGATTGTGGTGATGCCTGCCCGGCAGGCTGCGGCCACCCTGCGCGAAACCTTTTCCGAGATTCCGCAGGACGAGGTTGACGAGGTGATCCTGGTCGACGATTCCTCGACCGACGCCACGGTTGACCTCGCCCGGAAGCTGGACCTCCACGTCGTCTGGCATCCGCATCAGGTCGGATACGGCGGCAACCAGAAGACCTGCTATCTCGAGGCCCTGCAGCGGGGCGCCGACGTGGTGGTGATGCTTCACCCCGACGGGCAGTACGAACCGGGGCTGATTCCCTCGATGGTCCAGCCGATAGTCGACGATGAGGCCGACCTTGTACTCGGATCCAGGTTGCTCGTACCCGGCTGGGCGCTGGCGGCCGGCATGCCAAGGTGGAAATTCCTCGCCAACCGGTTCTTGACCACGATCCAGAACCGGGTCATGGGGCTGAACCTGTCGGAGGCCCATACCGGTTACCGGGCCTACTCGCGCGAACTGCTGCTGACCGTTCCCTTCCTGCGGAATTCGCTCGATTTCGTCTTCGATTCCGAGCTGCTTTATCAGGCGTCACATCTGGGTTTCAGAATCGAGGAAGTGCCCGCCCGCTGCCGGTATTTCGACGAAATGTCCTCGGTCGGTTTCAACACCGGAGTCGTCTACGGCCTCAAGACCCTCTGGGCCGGTTTTCGCCTGATCCTTCACCGGAACCGGATACTGCCTTCCCGCAAGTACGTCGCCTGAGCACCCGAAAGCGCCGGTTGACGGTCAGTCGCCCGAGCCTTTTGTGGCGGAACCCTCGTCTACCGACCCACGTCCTGCCCGGCCCTCAACGTTGGGGATCAGCCGGACCACGAAAATATCTCCCCGCCTGGCGACCACTTTCATTCTGAAACGACTGGCGAGGTCGCGAAGGGCAACCAACTGGATATCCGCGATTCCAGTCTCGGCGGTGATCGGGGGACGCTCGGCCTCGGGATCCTTGCGCAACATGGCGAAGGCTTTGAGCGCAGCCCGGTCAACAAGGACCAGATCGCCAGCGTTGAGATTGGCGACTGCATCCCTGACCGGGTCAATGTGGGGCCCCTCGACCCAGCTCTGTTCCTTTGCATCAGTTATCGCGAGGGAATTTGCCCGACCCGCCCGACTCAGGATGTTGTTGTCCAGGTCAGGTGTGGTCAGCACCGGAGACGCGTCCTGACCGGGCATGTATTCGTCAAGAAGCTTTGCCCCTTGATCGGCGCCGGCGACCAGCTCGGGCGGGTTCCAGAGCCGATGGAAGCTTTCGCGCAACGGGTTGCCACCCGGGAAGGCCGAAACCAGAAGGGAGGTCTTGGCCCGCTCGGCCGCGGCCGGCATCACCGTGGCGAACGAGAGCGCCGTAACTCCAAGCACAGCCGCGAGCGCGGCCCGCGTAACCCGGCGAGGAACCTCGGGATCCGTGATCACGAGCCAGAGCCAGATCGCGACGCTCAGCACAAGCGGTAGCGAAATGTAGGGGATAACATGAGCCAGCGAGCGGTTGTCGAAGTAGCTGTAGAGCAGAATCCCATAGCCGGTGAGGCCGGCCAGAGCCAGGGCCGCCACCGGGCGGCTTCGCAGCCAGTCGGGACGCCGGATCACTGTCACGATCAGGCCGAGAGCCGAAACCAAGTATGTGAACCCGACCGTAAGCCCGGGCGACCAGGGCGGCACGTCATAGGTCAGATCACCGACGTCTCCCGCCAGGAAGTCCCGCAGATAGGTGATGTACAGCCCCCAGTCGGGGAGACTCCCGGCCCAGATCAGGGTGGCCAGCGCAAACACAACCTGGGTAGCGATCCAAGCGATCAGCGCGTAGACGGCCTGCCGAGCGATCCATCGAACTCGTCCCGACGGCATAAGCGAAGCCTGGAGCAGGACCATCGCTGCCAGGGCTCCGGTCACGTACATAAACGCCTCCAGAGCCCAGACGCAGGACAGGCCCACCACCACCCAGCCAGCAAGCCGGAGCCAACCCCTGAATCGCGGGAACCGTGCGGCGGCCACCCAGAAAAGGATCTGGGGAACCGGATGACCGAAACGGAGGCCTCCGTGCTGGAGCAACCCGCCGATCGGGTATTCCAGCGACCAGACCAGCACCACCACCGCCACCGCCATCGTCGCCGTGGCAAAAAGTCTGCCGACACCGGCCATCCGCAGGATCGCGTAGCCAGCGCCGAAGGTCAAAGCGGTCAGCGACGCGTCAAAGAACCCGAGGGTGCCGTTGCCGATCGGTGCGATCTTGAAGAACGCGGCAAGCAGGTAGATCGAAACGACCCCGTACTGGGACACGGTGTCCACCAGCAGGGCGGCGCCGTTCAGGATCTGTGAGGCGGCGCCCAGGTAGAGGCTCTGGTGGAATCCGATTATGTAGGTCGTGAACGGATCACCAGGTTGCCCGGTTTCGCCGACACCCTGGAAGATCACCAGATCGGGCACTGCAAGCACTACGACAATCAGGATCACCAGATCGATCGCCCGACCCCAGCCGGGTCGGGGCCGGGGCAGGCTAATCCGGCCGAAGGCGTAAACCGCGGCACCGGCAACAGCCAGTCCGGCCACGAGCCAGGGCAGGTTGACCCGGGGAACATGGCCAAACGAGGCGACCACAGCCAGCGCGGCGACTCCCGCAAGGAAGGAAACAAGAAACGTGTGGTCGGCGAGGGGAACTGCCAGAGACCACTTCCTCCCTCCGATCCGCCACCAGAGAAGTGC
>JAGQUU010000268.1 GCA_020438345.1 Solirubrobacterales bacterium
CGCCAGCAGGGCCAATCGGTCCGGTGACGCCAGCAGGGCCAATCGGTCCGGTGACGCCAGCAGGGCCAATCGGTCCGGTGACGCCAGCCGCGCCGGTGGGCCCGGGGGCTCCGGTAGCCCCGACAGGGCCGGCTGAGCCGACGGCACCGTCTGTTCCTGGCAGGCCCGCAGGACCGGTCGCCCCGCGAGGCAACTGACCCCTCCGGAAATCAACTGCCAGCAAGGAGCGGTTCTTTACCTTCTTGCTGGTCACCGCGTTCTTCTTCAACTGCTTGGTGCCGACCGAGTTCTTCGGAATCTGGATCGCGGCATAGGAAGCACCACCCAGCGCGATGAACAGCGCCAGCGTGGCTACAACCTCCGCATACGATGGCCGACGCAGCTTCCTCGCCAGACCTTCAACCTTCCTCCGCATGAAACGACTCTATCCGGGGAAACGTCGAAACACGAACAAGGCGCGGAATCTCCCGAAAACCGGAGACCCGCGCCCTGTTCAGGAACGCCTCTGGGCTCTGCGGGCTAGATCAGCCCGAGACCAGCTACCGCGTCACGCTCCTCCGAGAGCTCTTTCACGTTGGCATCGATCTTCTCGCGGGAGAAGTCGTCGATCTCGAGACCCTCGACAATCGAGTATTCGCCACCTGAGCAGGTAACCGGGAAGCCGGCAATGATGCCTTCCGGCACACCGTAGGAACCGTCCGACGGGATACCCATCGAAACCCAGTCGCCTTCTGGGGTGCCCAGCACCCAGTCGTGGATGTGATCGATTGCCGCATTGGCGGCAGAAGCTGCGCTGGAAGACCCACGGGCGTCGATTACTTCAGCACCGCGTTTGGCAACCCGGGGAATGAACTCCTCGCGGACCCAGACCTGATCGTCAACAAGGACCGGTGCGTGGCTGCCGTCGACCAGGGCGTTGGTGATGTCGGGGTACTGGGTGGCGGAGTGGTTGCCCCACACAATCATTCGTTTGACTTCCGAAACTGACCGGCCCAGCTTGTTTGCGAGCTGCGCGATCGCCCGGTTGTGGTCGAGCCGCATCATCGCGGTGAAGCGTTCCTTCGGAACGTCGGGAGCGGCCGAAGCGGCAATCAGGGCGTTGGTGTTGGCCGGGTTGCCGACCACCAGAATCTTCACGTCATCGGCGGCGCCAGCATTGATCGCCTCGCCCTGCGGCTTGAAGATCCCACCGTTGGCTTCAAGCAGGTCGGCCCGTTCCATTCCCGGTCCACGGGGACGGGCACCGACCAGGAGGCCGATGTTGGTGCCCTCGAAAGCTTCCTTCGGATCGTCGGAAATGCTGATCTTTTCGAGCAGCGGGAAGGCACAGTCGTCGAGCTCCATTGCGGTGCCTTCGGCGGCCTTGACGGCAGCCGGGATCTCCAGCAGGCTGAGGTGGACCTTGGTGTCGGGACCCAGCATCTGGCCGCTGGCGATCCGGAAAAGCAGGGCGTAGCCGATCTGGCCGGCAGCGCCGGTCACGGTTACCTTCACGGGGGTGCTCACAGGGGTTACTCCTAGATCGTTTGGGGTCGCTTCAAGTTCGCCCGATCCTAGATGATCGACCAAGCCGCGGAGCTCTGCGACAGACAGGAGAGTCAGGCCTTGGTGACCGTTACGAGTCCTGCGAGTAATCGCTCGAAGATGACCCCGGCCCGTTCGCGTGCCTGTTTCTTGTTGTCCGAGTCGACAACCAGCAGACCTCCTTCGATAAGGACAGCAACCCAGATGGCGGCTGCCACATCCGGGTCGACTTCATCCATCTCGCCCTGTTCGACCGCAGCCTCAAAGAGAGCTCTGATCACCGCGACGCCTCGCTCCCCGGCCAATTCACGCCAGCGCTCGAAGCCCAGCACCCGTCGAGCCTGGGTGAGGCTGATCTTCACGAAGTCGGTGTCACCCGCACTTTCGATCAGGTATCCGAGACTGCCCGACCGAATGATTTCCCGCGGGGTGTCCCCGGTCGCATGCTTCACGAGACGGCTGACCGATTCATCCTCAACCTCGATATACACGGCTTCGAACAGATGGACCTTGCTCGGGAAGTGGTGGTAAATGGCTCCCTTGCTCACACCCGATCGTTGGAGAATCTGATCGGTCGTGGTGGCCTCGAAACCCTTGCTCGCGAACAGTTCTCGAGCTGCCGCAATAATCGCGTCCCGGGCACCCTCGGAAGGGCGACCCGGGCCTCGCTTGCTTTTCCTTCCCACCCCCATTAGATTACAGACTATCGGTCGGTAATCGGCCGACGCCGCCAATCCGGCGGAATCGGAGAGGAAGTTTGATGAACACCTACATGATCCGCAGGCGCGAGGCCTGGAGTACACCGGCCGAGCTCGAATCCGCAGCGACCCGGTCGACGGCGGTCGCCGAGGACGAATTTCCCGACCGAATCAGGTGGATCCGCAGTTATGTCGTGGAAGAAACCGACGGCAATCTCGGAACGATCTGCATCTACGAAGCCAGCGACCCCGACGCCGTCCGGGACCATGCCGCAAAAGTCGGCATGCCGGTCGACGAGGTGCTCGCGGTCGCGGACACGGTCATAGTCCGTCCCGACCCTCAGACCCAGTCTGCCTGACATTCGGCGCCCGAAGAAGGCGCTGGCGATCAGGCCATCGCCTTCTGAAGGTTTTCGTCGATCGAAGCGAGGAATTCCTGGGTGGTCTGCCATTCCTGGTCGGGTCCGACGAGGAGAGCGAGATCCTTGGTCATTTTCCCGGACTCGACAGTTTCAATACATACCTTTTCGAGATTCTCGCCAAATCCGGTGACTTCGGGAGTTCCGTCCATCCGGCCGCGGGCCGCGATACCCCGGGTCCAGGCGAAGATAGACGCGATCGGATTGGTTGAGGTCGGGTTGCCCTTCTGGTGCTCGCGGTAGTGGCGGGTCACCGTGCCATGTGCGGCCTCGGCCTCGACGGTTTTGCCGTCCGGTGTCATCAGGACCGAAGTCATAAGGCCGAGCGAGCCGAAGCCCTGGGCGACCGTGTCCGATTGAACATCACCGTCATAGTTCTTGCAGGCCCAGACATAGCCACCCTCCCACTTCAAGGCGGAGGCAACCATGTCGTCGATCAGCCGGTGCTCATAGGTGATCCCCGCTGCCTCGAAATCAGCTTTGAACTCATCATCGAAAATTTCCTGGAAAAGGATCATGAACCGGCCGTCGTAGCGCTTCATGATCGTGTTCTTGGTCGACATGTAGACCGGGTAGCCCCGCTCGAGGCCGTAACGAAAGGAGGCCCGGGCGAAATCACGGATCGAGTCGTCGTGGTTGTACATCGCCATCGCGACTCCACCACCCGGGAAGTCATGGACATGCATCTCGATCGGTTCTCCCTCGTCCTTCGGAGTGAAGGTCATGGTCAGGGTCCCCTCACCCTCAACCACCATGTCGGTGGCGCGGTACTGATCCCCGAAGGCGTGACGGCCAATGATGATCGGCTTGGTCCAGCCCGGCACCAGACGCGGCACATTCGAAATCACGATCGGTTCGCGGAAGATCACGCCGCCGAGGATGTTGCGAATCGTGCCGTTCGGCGAGCGGTACATCTCCTTCAGGCCAAACTCTTCCACCCGGGCCTCATCGGGGGTGATCGTCGCGCACTTGACTCCGACCCCGTATTCCTTGATCGCGTTGGCCGAGTCGACGGTGATCTGGTCGTCGGTCGCATCGCGACTCTCGATCCCGAGGTCGTAGTACTTCAGGTCGACGTCCAGGTAGGGAAGGATCAGCTGATCCTTGATGAACGACCAGATGATGCGGGTCATCTCGTCGCCATCCAGCTCGACGATCGGATTGGTCACTTTGATCTTCGACACGGCTGGTACTTCCCTTCGATATTCGGCTGAGGCTCTTGCAGGAACCGATGCTATAGAGCGAAACCCTTTCGGGGTGTGAACAGGTAGTTCACCACCACCAATCCGGCCGGGGCTGTGCGACCATGTCTTCATGCCGGAAACAGCCTCAGATCCGTCGCACGTGACCCATTCGGTCTTCAACCAGTCCACCCCTCTGGAGAACATCAACCTCTACGAGATTGACCGTCCGCTCCAGGAAGCGGTAAGACGTGAAGGCGCGGGCTGGGCCGAGGACCGGATCCGCGCCCTGGGCGAGATCTGCGGCCGACCCGATATCCAGCTTGCCGGACGGGACGCAAACGAGTTCCCGCCACGACTGAAGGCCTTCGATCAGTTCGGCAACCGGATCGATGAGGTCGAGTTTCACCCCGCCTGGCACCAGCTGATGAACCTCGGCATCGAGCATGACCTCCACGCCCTGCCGTGGCGTGAGCCCGGGGTCGGGGCAAATGTCGCCCGGGCTGCCCTGTTCAGCCAGCTGACCCAGGTTGAGGCAGGGGTCGGCTGTCCGATCTCAATGACCTTTTCGGTAATTCCCTCGCTCCGCAACCAGCCCGATGTGGCTGCCGAGTGGGAGCCACGGTTCACTTCTCTGAAATACGAAGGCAAGTTGATGCCACCTGACCAGAAACCCGGTTGTCTGGCCGGCATGGCGATGACCGAGAAGCAGGGAGGCTCCGATGTGCGGGCTAACACCACCCGGGCGGTCGCGCTGAACGGCGGTGGTCCCGGAGCCGAATATGAGATCACCGGCCACAAGTGGTTCTGTTCTGCCCCGATGTGTGACGCCTTCCTTGTGCTGGCCCAGACCGATGCCGGAATTTCCTGCTTTCTGTTGCCTCGCTTCACTCCCGATGGTGATCGCAACCGTTTCCATGTGCAGCGGCTGAAAGACAAGCTCGGCAACAAGTCGAATGCTTCGTCGGAAGTCGAGTTCCGTGGTGCCTGGGCCCGGATGGTCGGTGAGGACGGCCGTGGTGTCCGCACGATCATCGAGATGGTCAGTCACACCAGGCTCGACTGCACAATTGGCTCCAGCGCCGGGATGCGCAATGTCGTCGCCCGGGCGATTCATCATGCCCAGGGGCGCTCGGCCTTCGGCAAGCTGCTGGTTGATCAGCCGCTGATGCAGAACGTGCTGGCCGACCTGGCGATCGAATCGGAAGCAGCGACCGCCTCGGTGATGCGCCTTGCCCGCGCATATGACGAAGCCGCCGCCGGCGATGAAAGCGCCGCGCTGCTCCAGCGTCTCGCCACCCCGGTCCTCAAGTACTGGACCTGCAAGCGTGCCCCCTGGCATGCGGCCGAGGCACTCGAATGCTTCGGCGGTAACGGCTACGCCGAAGAATCGGGCATGCCGCGGATCTTCCGCGAAAGTCCACTGATGTCGATCTGGGAGGGCTCGGGCAATGTTCAGTGCCTCGACGCGCTCCGGGCCATGGTCAAGAGCCCGGCTTCTTACGAAGCATTCTTCGCCGAAGTCGGCGAGGCTTCCGGGTCCGATCCCCGGCTCGACGCCTTCATCCAGAAAGTCCAGAAGTCGGTAACCGGGGATCCGGAAACCCTCGAGGTCCGGGCCCGACGGGTCGTTGAAGGCATGGCCCTGGCCTTCCAGGCTTCATTGCTGGTCCGTCACGGTGACCCGGCAGTCGCCGACGCCTTCTGCGCCTCCCGCCTCGGAGGCGACTGGGGCGAAGCCTTCGGCACCCTCCCTGCAGGAACTGACTTCAAGCGAATCATCGAGCGCTCCGCACCCCCAGCCTGAACGGCGAACCGCTCCCGGAACCAACCTGCTGGTAGCTACATCTGGCTCATTCGGGTTGGGGGTCGCCGGTGAATTTGGGTCCGGGGCGTTCCATGATCCGGAATGAGGGCTTCTGGAACCCGAGTTCGCCGTACATGTCGTGGGCGTCGACGGTGCCGAGGAGCCAGCGGAGACCTTTGAGCGGGCTGCCGTCAACCATCTCGCGGACGAGTTCCCTCCCCAGGCCGCGGCCGCGATGGCTTTCCAGCACAAAGACATCGCAGAGATAAGCGAAGACGACCTCATCCGAGGCGGCGCGGCAGTAGCCGACCGTGGAGCCATCCGGCGCGTACAGCCCCACCACCCTGGCAGCTTCACGGAAAGTCTTTTCAATCAGGCTCCTTGACCGGCCCTTCGACCAGTAGGCCTCTTTCCCGAGGAAGTCACAGACCACGTCAAGGTCGATCCGGGTCGGATCATCGTCCAGCTCGTAGCCACCTTCAAGTTCATGCTTCACCCGGGAAGAGTCGCACGGGGTCTCATCACATGTAGCTATGGGTCCGGGCGAGCCGGGCCAAAGCGGAGTGAATCTGCCGCGGCCTTCGTGGAACTGAGAACCTAGGCGAAACGACCCGAACAAGGAGAACCATGGCCGAGCACGGTCTCAGCAACCACCACAGCAGCACCCTCGCCGAAATTTTCGACCACCAGAAGCACGCGATCGAGTGGCGCAAGGTCGAGTCGCTGCTGAAAGCGGTCGGTACGGTGAGCCAGGCACACAACGGCCATCTCAAAGTTGAAGTCGGCCCTGAAACCGAGACCTTCCATGTTCCCCACGGCAAAGAGATCAACCAGCAACAGATCGTTGACCTGCGCCGGATGCTGACCGAAGCCGGCTACGGACCGGACGGCACAGCGGTCGAAGACAAACGCGACCGTGACTACGGCGACAACCGTTGGGGTGACCCCGCGAAGGAAGGCTGAGCTTCACCCCGGCAGGCCGGCTGGATTTCAGATCCAGCCGGTGGCCAGCCGGCGGGTCATCGCTTCAGCCAGGCGAATTCCATCTTCGACCGTGTTGAAATCGACGTTGCCGGAAACATCATTCGGCCAGTGGTAATTGGCCGGCTGCTTGTGTTCAGTGCATGAGCAGATCGAAACCACCGGATAACCGGCGGCCAGCGCCTCCAGCCCGTCGGTGCCATTCCTGATCCGGAGGTTTTCCATCAACGAAATGTCTTCCGTGGCAGCGGTCTGATCGGCCAGATCAAGTGCCTTTGCCGGATATTCGAACATTTTCAGGAATCCCTCGCCCCTCAAAACGGTGAGGTGTGGAGAGCCGATCGTGTCCATGTTGATGAAGAATGTGGAATCGGTCGGCAACACCGGGAAATGGCGTTCGCCGAATGCTTTCATTCCCTCGCTGAATGATTCCTCCGAACCCGTCGAAAGCAGGATCAGCCGCAGATCCGGCGGAGGATCAGCGAGGAAACGACGGGCCAGGTCCAGCAGGGCGATGACCGCGGTTCCGTTGTCATTGGCCCCGGGCACGACTTTGCGAAGTCCGATGTCCACCATCGAGGCGGTTGAACCGGCAGACAGAAGCGCTCCTGCGGTTGAAACCTTCCTGTTTCCCAGAACCGCCCCGACCGCGCTGAGCAGCGGGCCACCGATCACCGGTGCCATCAACATCGGTGACGTGTCGAGATGCCTGAAGACCCCAGTCTTCGAGACCAGCCCGGGGATGCCGGGATGAAAGACCAGCCCGGCATTCGCCGCGTCGTGGTGAGAAACCAGCACGACAGTGCGTTCAGCTTCAGGGTCACCGAGTTCACAGACGACGTTGAAAGTCTCCCGTTTCGGAAGCACCTTCCTCAGATACCTCGGCCGGGGAGGGAAATCCGAGGCGATCGCGGCCACCCCGGCCGCACCGAGAAACGCGCCGGTGGCCCGCTTTCCCCTGCGGGCTGCGAGGCCACCGGCCACGCCGAGGGTGGTGCCGATCCCGATCGGCCACCAGTAAGTGCCATGGGCCTTTTCGGTTTCGATTCTCGCTTCGGCCCCGAGCTTTGCGAATTCGCCGATCAGCCATTCGGCAGCCTGTCTTTCACCGGTTGAGGCCGAGGGCCGATCGATCCTCTCAAGCGTTTCGAGCAGTCCGCGCAGCCACGCGTGGTCTGCATCGTTGCGGGACAAAGGGGAGGCTGCTGTCGTCTCGCCTGGCATGGGAAAGGTCAAGATACCCACTCTGCTGCACCGCCCAGGTGATGCATCTCCGTACGATGGGGGTCGTGTTCGCTGGTGGCAACTCCATAACCCTCTTCCGCGTGGCCGGAATCAGAATCGCGGTCGACTGGTCCTGGTTTCTCTTTCTGTTCATTGTCATCTTCTGGCTTTCCGGCTTTTTCGGTGACCTGCTGGGCAACCCCGGTGGCATCGAGCCCTATATCTGGGCTGTAATCAGCGCCGCCGGCTTCTTCGCGTCCATATTGCTTCACGAACTCGGCCATGCCTTTGCCGCGCGTCGGGCCGGGATCGGGATCAGCACGATCCGGCTCTGGCTGTTTGGCGGAGTGGCGGAGATGCAGCAGGAATCCGACAGTCCCGGCACCGAGTTCAAGGTCGCGATCGCCGGCCCGGTCGTAACCGCGTTGATCGCAGCGGCCATGATCGCGATCGGCATCCAGGCCCAGGGAGTCGAGGGCTTCCGGGACGCAGTCGAGATGCGAATCACCCCGGACACCAACGGCCCGATCGCCGTCGTCGCCTGGCTCGCGGCGGTGAATGTGCTGGTACTGGGCTTCAACCTTCTGCCTGCATTCCCCATGGATGGGGGCCGGATCGTTCGGGCGATTGCCTGGAAGATCACCGGCAAGCGTGGTTCCGCGACCCGTTTTGCTGCTGGTCTGGGACGAATCTTCGGATTCCTGTTCATCGGTCTCGGGATCCTCTGGGCGCTCAACGGGAACGTTTTCAGCGGACTCTGGCTGGCGATGATCGGATTTCTGGTCAATGGTGCCGCACGGTCGGCATCGAAGAGCACCCTCAGCGAAAAACTGGAACAGGTGACCGTCTCCCAGGTAATGGATTCGGAACCCGTAGCGATACCCGGAAGTCTCGACACCAGCCGGGCACTCGAGGAATACTTTCTGCGGTTCGGATGGTCCTGGTTTCCTGTTGTTGATGACGCCGGCGCTTTCATCGGGATGGCGCTCCGGGACAATTTCGAAGCCGTTCCCGAGATTGAACGCGCGAACACACCAGTCGCCTCCCTGGTCGAACGGGACCCCGGTTTTTCGGTCGCTTCCACCGCCCGCCTCGACACCCTGCTTGGCAATCCGAATCTGCGCCGGTTCGGTGCCCTGATGGTGCTTGACGAGGCCGGTTCCCTGGCCGGGGTGGTCACCGTGGAACAAGTCGGAAGGGCCCTCAGGGCCTGACCTTGACCTGACCGCATCCGGCGTGGCCAATACATAGACTCGGCATCTGGCACTGGCAATAGCAACATTTCTCATCGCCCTCGCCCTAATCGCGAGTGAGCGGGTTCACCGCACGAAAGTTGCTCTGCTCGGAGCCGCCGTGGTCATCCTCTTCGTCGGTGATTACAACGAGGAACTCGCCATCCACTCGATCGAGTTCGCGACCCTTGGTCTGCTGGCAGGAATGATGATCCTGGTTTACCTGACCCAGCAAAGCGGAATCTACGATTTCATTGCCGTGAAAGCCGGACAGTTCTCCCGCGGGGATCCCTTCCGGCTGGTGGTGATGATGGTGATCGTGGTAGCGGTGCTATCCGGGTTCCTCGACAACCTCACGACGATCCTGCTCGTGGTCCCGATCACCTTCCTGCTTGCCGACACGCTGGACATCAACCCAATGCCACTGCTTCTGATTGAAGTGATGGCGGCGAATATCGGTGGTGCCGCGACCCTGATCGGCGACCCGCCAAACATCATGATCGGCGATGTGGCCGGTCTCAGCTTCAATGACTTCCTGATCAACAATCTGCCCGGCGTCTACGTGATCCTCGGAGTGGTCACCGTGGGTCTCTACCTGGCTTTCCGCAAACAGATCCAGGTGGCGGATGAAAACAGGAAGTACGTGATGGAACTTGACGCTGCCGCCTCCATCCGCGACAGGAACGAACTGAAACGGACCATGCCGGTACTGATTGGCACGATCATCCTCTTCTTCCTCCACCAGTACATCCACATTGAACCCGCAACAGTCGCTCTCACCGGTGCCGCGGTCGCGCTGATGGTCACCAGGATCCCGATCGAGGAAGCACTCGAAAAGATCGAATGGACCACGCTGTTCTTCTTCATGGGACTTTTTGTGATGGTCGGGGCACTGGAGGTCACCGGAGCGATCGGGAAGCTGGCCGAAGGGATCACAAGCGTCACCCAGGGTGACCGCAACGCGGAGCTGGTCGGGATCATCTGGACCTCTTCGCTGGTCGGCGGCATCGTCGACAACATCCCGCTGACCGCAGCGATGATCCCGGTCGTGGAAGACATCCAGGGAAATTCAGCCGACAATGCCTACTGGTGGGCGCTCTCGCTCGGTGCCTGCTTCGGAGGCAACCTGACCTTGATCTCCGCGGCCTGCAACGTGGCTGCGGCAGGTATGGCGGAACGGGCCGGACAACCGATCGGTTTCTGGCAGTTCCTCAAGGTCGGTTTCCCGGTAACCCTCGCGACCACGATGATGGCAACCGCCTACATATTACTGAGGTACGGGTAAATGTCCACGAAACCGGCTAGTTTCTTCGGGGTGGTGAGTTGGCAGACCACATAGTCAGATCAGTCATCAGGGAAGTAAAGCCCCTGCTGACGACCGACCCGGTGGGGTACGCGGCACGACTCGTGATCGAGTCCGGGCTTCCAGCCCTGCCCGTGGTTGACGAGGACGGCAACTACGCGGGGTTGTTCGGTGAACGGGAGTTCATGACCGCGGTTTTCCCCGGTTATGTCGGCACGCTGATGTCCGCGCGCATGATCCGCCGCTCCCTCGACGAAACGATCGAACGCCGGATAGGCAGCCAGGAAGAACCGGTCAAGGGATACCTGACATCTGACCCGGTTCTGGTCGAAGACGACTACGCCGACACCCAGTTGGCCGAGACTTTCCTCCACCACCGGGTGATGGTGGTCCCGATCGCGACCGAAGGCAAGGTCCACGCGGTTGTCCCCCGCAGTGACTTCTTCCAGGCACTCTACGAACGGATCGCCGACATCGCCGAGGATTTCGGCGACTGAATCCCGATGATCCGGCTGCCCGCTCTGCTGGCCTGGCTGGCCGTACTCGCGGTTTCATTCATGCTGCCGGTCCCGGCGAAGGCGAGCGTCGGTGACGGCTACCTCCGCATCGGACCGGCCACCCGAAGCCAGGTCGCAATCGAAGCGAGCCGACGGAAAGCGTCGGGGAATAGCCGGCCGGCTTTCATAAAAGTCGGTGATTCCAATCTGGCGAATCACTACTCGATGTACGGGCTCGGCTGCTACCGCTTTCGCCCGGCCGGCCTCCGCCCGTCGCTGGTTTCGCTTGTGGGCAGGTACCGGCGGGTCCGGCTGCCGATCGGGGATCCGACCTCGACCAGCCCCAACTGCAATACGGGCCCCTCAGCCAACTCCTTCAGCCGTTTTTCGTTCGCGGCCCGGGGCGGGATGACCGCCGCCTACCCGTTTGTGACCGGCGCAGAGGCAGGCTTTCCCTGCGAGGCGAGCACCCTGACTTGTGAGATCAACGCCGTGAAGCCGCGTTACGCACTGATCGGTTTCGGCACCAACGAAGCACAGTTCGCTGCCGGGACCACGATGTCTGACGGTGAACTCGCTGCCTTCGCCCTCGAGCTGGAAGAGATTGTCCGGACCACGAGGGCGAGCGGAGTCACACCGGTCCTGATCACTGCTCCGTTCGCTGTAGACACAACATTCACGATCACTGCAGGCCTCCCCGGACGCGTTGTCGTGGTCAACCGGGTGATCCGTCAGCTCGCGCAGTCCCGACGGGTTCCCCTGATCGATCTCTGGTTCGCCCAGAAGCAGGTGATCGGTCCGGCCAGGAGGTACGGCCTGACCTTTGATGGAGTCCACCTTTCCTCACCGCCCGCCGCCGACCCGTGGCCGGGATCAGTCAACCTCAGTGAGGCAAACCGGCTTCGGTACGGAATGAACCTCCGTAACTACCTTGTGCTTGTCGCCCTGGAGAAACTCGACGGGATCCCGCCGGCAGGCAGGAAGAAACCCGGGCGGCTACTTCAACCAGCCGTTACTGACCAGTAGTTCAGCGACCTGGACGGCGTTGGTCGCGGCGCCCTTGCGGAGGTTGTCGCCGGCCAGCCAGAGGTTCAGCGTCTTCTCCTGCCCGGGATCGCGGCGAATCCTGCCGACCAGAGTTTCGTCGGTTCCGGCTGCGTCAATTGCCGTCGGGTATTCGCCCAGGGCCGGGTTGTCAACCACTTTCACGTTTTCTGCCGCGGACAGGATCTCCCGGGCACGGTCCGGACTGAGATCCTCACGGGTCTCGATATTGAGCGATTCCGAATGGCCGGTGAAAACAGGAACCCGGGCGCAGGTGGCGGAGATCTTCACCTCTTCACCGAGACCGAGGATCTTGCGGGTCTCGGCCATCACCTTGCGTTCCTCCGTGGTGTAGTCATCCCCGTCCTTGAACGTCTCGACCTGGGGGATCACATTGAAGGCAATCTGGTGCGGGTAAACCTTCGGATCATCGATTTCCTCACCATTGAGAACCTGCCCGGCCTGCTCGGTCAGCTCAGCGATCGCCTTCTGGCCGGTACCGGAAACCGCCTGGTAGCTGGAGATAATCAGGCGTTCGAGCCCGGCTTCACGGTGAATTGGCGCCAACACCAGCATCATCACCATGGTGGTGCAGTTCGGGTTGGCGATGATCCCCTTGTGGTTCTGTGCCGCTTCGGGATTGACCTCGGCCACGACAAGAGGCACGTCCTCGTGCATACGCCAGTAGGAGGTGTTGTCAACCACCACTGCGCCCGCTTCTGAGAACTTCGGTGCCCATTCGGCGCTGACCGACCCTCCGGCCGATGAAATCAGGATGTGGATCCCCTGAATGCTCCGGTCGTCAGGAACCACACAGGTGAGTTCGCCGTCGCCAAAGGGCACCAGCTTGCCGGCCGAGCGTTCGGAGGCGAAAGCAATCACTTCGGAGGCAGGGAAGTTCCGCTCGGCGAGGATCTCGAGGATGGTTGAGCCAACCGCCCCAGTGGCGCCCAGGACCCCGACTCTGTAGCCGGACCCGCTCATGCTTCCGCCAGGATCTGGTCTTCGCCGAGCTCGAATGCGGAATGGAGCGAACGCACCGCATCCGGGACCTGGTCGGCCTGAATGACGCAGGAGATCCGGATTGAGGAAGTCGAGATCATTTCGATGTTGATCTCCTTCTCGCCCAGAACTTCAAACACTTTGGCGGCGACACCGGGGTGGCTCCGCATGCCGGCACCGACGATCGAGACCTTGCCGATCTGCTCGTCGGTGCGTACTTCCTGGCTGATTGAACCGAGACCGGCGATCGCGTCCTTCGCGATCTGGAGGTCACCGCTCTCGACCGTGAATGAAAGATCAGCCAGAGCCCCCTCGTGGACCGGCTCATTCTGGATGATCACATCGACGTTGACGTTCGATTCCGCCAGGGCGCTGAAGATCCGCCCGGCGATTCCGGGTTCGTCCTTGACCCCGATAACCGTGACGCGGGCTTCGTCGGTCGAATGGGTGACGGCTGTGATGATCGGTCGTTCCATGGTTTCGCTTTCGGGAAGTACGAGGGTACCGGGCAGGTCCTCGAAGCTGCTGCGGCAGTGAATCGGAATGTTGTAGTTGCGGGCGTATTCCACCGCCCGGAGTTGCAGAACGCCAGCACCAGACGATGCCATATCCAGCATCTCTTCGAAGGAGACAACCGGAAGTTTGCGGGCATCCGGGACGATCCGCGGATCAGCGCTGAAAACCCCGGTCACGTCCGTGTAGATCTCGCAGACCGATGCTCCGAGAGCCGCCGCCAAGGCGACCGCCGTGGTGTCCGACCCTCCACGGCCGAGCGTGGTGACATCCCTGCTTTCAGTCGAAACTCCCTGGAAGCCGGCTACGAGAACAATTTTGTCCTCGGCCAGGCCTTCGCGGATCCGGTCGGCCTTCACATCGATGATCTTCGCCTTGGTATGTGACGAGTCGGTGACAATGCCTGCCTGCGATCCGGTCAGCGAGACCGCTTTGTGACCCATGTCGTTGATAGCCATCGCGGCGAGAGCGCAGGAAATCCGTTCCCCGGTGGAGAGCAGCATGTCCATCTCGCGCGGGTCGGGACGATCGGAGATCTCATAGGCGGACTGGACCAGTTCATCGGTGGTCTTGCCGCGGGCCGAAAGCACCGCCACAACACTGTTCCCCGCTTCGCGGGCAGCCACCATCCGGCGAGCCGCACGCTTGATTTCTTCCGGCCCGGCAACCGAGGTGCCGCCGAACTTCATTACGACGATGTCGTCTCTTTCAGGCATCGCCCCTGAGCATACGGATCGTCGCGCGAGCGAGTCCCCAAGCGGCTTACAATATTCTCAACGGCGTGACTTCTGAGGGAATCGACGCGACCGGAACCACCCCGACAGATTTCGAGAAGGACACTGCCGCCAAGCCGCTGGGTGAAGGCCGTTATGAGATCAACCTGAGCGACCGCTGGTGGATCGGCCGCGGACCCAACGGCGGCTACGTCGCCGCACTCATGCTCCGGGCGATGACCGCCGAGGTCGATTCGACCCGCTCCGGCCAGCCACTCCCTGCCCGGTCTCTGACCGTCCACTTTCTGCTGCCGCCGTCGACCGGACCGGCCCGGGTCGAGGTCACCATCGAACATGCCGGTCATGTGACCGCATTTCTTTCCGCTCGTCTGGTCCAGGACGGTGAGGTCAAAGCGAAAGCGATGTCAGTTTTTTCCGGCGAACGCGAGGGCCCCGCTTTCAACCAGTCCAAGATGCCGGATGCCCCGGCCCCGGACGATCTCGAGGAAATGGATACCGAGCAGGCTCCCGTCGCGGTTTTCGGTCGTTACCGGGCCAAGTTCATCGAGGGATTTCCCGGCGAGGCTCGAGAGCGGGCCGAGACCATGGGCTGGATTCGCCTGCGGGACGAACAGGCGGTTGATCCGGTGCTCGCAGCAGCTGTGCTGGACGTCTGGTATCCCGCGCCTTTCGTGGTCTTCAAGAAGCCGCCCTTTGCCCCCACCCTCGAATACACGGTCCACTTCCCCCGCACGATCCCCGGACCCTGCCCGCCGGACTGGAATCTGATCCGGCTTACCGCCGAGGAAAGCGCGGAAGGCCACTTCTCGGAGGACGCCGAGCTCTGGAGCCGGGACGGCAAACTACTCGCCAAGGCCCGCCAGATGGCCCTGCTGCGCCACCGCAAGGGCTAATCTCTCCAACCAGGTGCCGTCGCCGGACGGGTTTGGCCAATCCGATGCCGCCAGGCCATCCACCCCGGGACGGTGTCACGACTTGGGTATCGAAATCCGAACCAAAATCGTGACACCGTTCGGTGAGGGCGCGCGCCGGGACCGCCGGATCGAACTCCCTGGACGGAACTGCGGCCGAGCATGGCCCGACCGAGGGTGGCTAGACGGAACTGCGGCCGAGCATGGCCCGACCGAGGGTGGCTAGACGGAACTGCGGCCGAGCATTGCCCGGCCCAGGGTGGCTAGACGGAACTGCGGCCGAGCATGGCCCGACCGAGGGTGACCTCGTCAGCGTGCTCAAGGTCGGCCCCGACCGGAAGGCCCGCCGCCAGCCGGGTCACGGCGGTCTGCCCGCGAATCAGGTCCGCGATATGCGAAGCGGTCGCCTCGCCGGTGGTGGTCGGGTTGGTCGCGAGAATCACCTCATCGACTCCCTGGTCCTCGACCCGGCGCCTGAGTTCAGCGATCCGCA
>JAGQUU010000269.1 GCA_020438345.1 Solirubrobacterales bacterium
CCTCCCGGACTTTGCAACGGGTTACCCGTCACCGGTCAGGACTTTCTGGCCGACCGCCATGGTCGTACAGAAAGACGGGCGGATCGTGCTCTCGGGCAACTACAACTACGACTTCGGTGTGATGCGACTGACCGGCAACGGCAAGCTGGACCGAAGCTTCTTCGACGACGGAATGTTCGACGCGAGCTCCGAAATCGGCGAAGGAGGAGGCACTGCCAACGATCTCCTGATCGACCGGCGCGGCCGGATCGTGGTCGCCGGATCGGTCAGCCAGGACCGCTTCGACCTGGTCCGGATACTGCCCTGAACCCTGCTCCCTCACCACCAATTACTCTGGCCAGGTGTGGACCGGTTCAGCCGATCGAAATCACCGCTCCGTCAACTCGAACAACATCTGAAGTAGCGTCGCTATCCAAAACCAGAGAGACCCCTTCCCGCAGCGACTCAAACAATTGGTCAAGTGTTTCCCCGGTAGCAAAGACTCCGGGCAGGTCTGGTACATCAGCCCAGTAGGCGCCGTCTTCGCGGTGGATCTGTGCCGTCAGCGTGGTCATCTTCCAACTGTTCATTTTAGTCCTGCCTGTCTGAGGATTGCCAACGTCAGTCCGGGCGGATAATCCTTCCTGCGGTTGTCCGGGAGGGTGATCGGCCTCCGGCCGGACTTGACCATCTTCACTTGATGCTTGCCGCCAGACTTGCGCTTCCAGCCGTTCGATTCCAGCAGCCTGATTGCCTGCTCCTGGTTGAGAGTCCCTCTCATGCCTTACTAAGTGGCTGGCGTCAGGGACTCTCCCCCGCGGGATTCGGGAAGATGGCGGGGTGAGTTCGTCCTCTTCCTTCCCGATCGTGGTTCTTGCCTCCGGTGGGGGCACCAACCTGCAGGCGATCCTTGACCGGCTTCACGGGGCCAGGGAGGTCGAGGTGGTCGGGGTTGGATCCGACAAGCCGGAGGCCTATGCGCTGGAGCGGGCCGTTGCGGCGAAGGTTCCGACCGCGGCATTTCCGCGGGACGAGTTCGCCGACCGGGAGGCGCGGGATTCGGCGATGGCCGACTGGATCGATTCGACCGGGGCCGAACTGGTCGTGCTGGCCGGCTACATGCAGCTGGTTTCACCTTCTTTCGTCGAGCGTTTCCGGGGACGGATCGTCAATGTCCACCCTGCCCTGCTGCCTTCCTTTCCCGGACTCGATGCGATCGGCCAGGCCCTGGAGCAGGGCGTGAAGGTGACCGGAGTGACGGTTCACTTCGTTGACGAGGGCACAGACACAGGCCCGGTGATCCTCCAGCGGGCGGTGGAAGTTCCCGCAAATTGGGACCGCGACGAGCTCGAAGCACGGGTCCACGCGGTCGAGCATCAGATCTACCCCGAGGCGATCGGCATGATTGCCCGTGGCGAAGTTAAGATCGCCCAGGACGATCCCCGCAAGGTGAACGTCAGGCGAACAGGTGGGAAGTGAACCGGCCGTCCCCGGGCGCTTCGAATCCAAGAAGAGGGTTGATATGGACAACATGGATCCGACCAACGGACCGGTAAAGGTCAGGCGCGCCCTGATCTCGGTCTCGGACAAGACCGGGCTGGCCGACTTTGCAAAGGGACTGGCCGACCTCGGGGTCGAGATTCTC
>JAGQUU010000270.1 GCA_020438345.1 Solirubrobacterales bacterium
CAACCTGCCGCCGATTCAACCAGCAAATTGCCCTGGCGATCGATACCAGCCGCGGTTCCCTCGCCCTGCTCCCAACTCACCCTTCGTCCCTTCAGGGCGTCACGGCGGGCGAACTCCGTGAGAGTTTCTTCGACCGGTGCCTGAAGCCGTTGCCCCACATGAAGGTTGAGGGCGGCAACAGCCTCCGCGAAAGTGACTCCGCGGCCGACCGAGGTGGCCCGGCCCCTGATCTCCTCGGGGAACTCCTCGTCGGGGATCGTCAGATTGAGACCGACCCCGGCCACCGCCCAGCCGTCCTGCGGCCTTGCTTCGACCAGAATGCCGGCGCATTTTCGAAGGTCGATCCAGATGTCATTCGGCCACTTCATCCGGGCCTCGGGAACGCCGAGCGCTTCCACCGCCTCGCAGACCCCGACCCCGACCTGAAGCGGCAGGGTTCCCGGCACCTCGATCGAATCGCGGATCAGGACGCTCCATGCCACCGCAGATCGGGGCGGCGTCGACCACGGCCGGCCCTGCCTGCCCCGGCCCGAGCTCTGTTCCTCGGCCGTGACCAGCATCCCGCCGGGAGCCCCCTCGGCCGCTGCTTGACGCGCCCGGTCATTGGTCGAACCGATCACGCGAAAGTGAAGGTGTGGATTACCGATGATCACTCGCCGGAGGCTACCGGTGTGATCCTGACCTGATTGTCCTGGCCGAGGCCGAAGCGACCGGCGGCGCTGCCCCGGTTCACCGCAAGGGCGAGATACCCTGTGGAGTCAGTGTGGATGACCGGTTCACCGGCATCAACGTCGGCGAAGGTCCGTCCGAGTGGAACCTTGACTTTCTCCCGGCTCGTCTCGATCCAGACCGCATCACATTCCGTGAAGAAGGTGCCGTCAAGGGCTTCAGTGTGGAGATTCAGGATCACGTTTCCGTACTGGTCCGGATAGAGGACATGAGCATCGGTCTGAACCGGCGTGATCAGCGGCTCCGGCAACTCCAGTCCAACCAGATCACGGAATCCGACGGCTTCGCCAAGCTCGCCCGGCGCCGTACCCCGGGCCAGCTCCGCCGCGACTGGACTGAAGATGTCCCGGCCGTGAAAGGTGTCGCTTTCACCAATCCGGACCGGGGTCGCCGAAATGTCGAAGGCTGCTTCGATACCCCCAAGCAAGGTGGCCGCCAGTTGGAGCAGACCGTTGTCGGGGCCAACCAGGTGGTGCTCTTTGCAGGTCAACACAAGCGCCCGGCGACTTCCACCAACCCCGGGATCGACTACCGCCAGGTGAACCGCCGGCAGCGAGAATCGCACCGTTGAAGCCAGGGCAAGAGCGCCGCGGCGAACATCACCTGGCGGGATGCCGTGAGTAATGTCGAGCATCTTGATCCGATCGTCCACTCCGGCGACCACCATCCGGCAGACCCCCGTGTACTCGTCGCTATAGCCGAAGTCACTCAGAAAGGTGACTGGGCGGATGGGATTCGAAGGCTCCATGGTCAGGGAAAGCGGAAGGATTCGCAGTCAAGATCATTATCCTGGAGGTCCATGCTGGCGAGATCGAAGCCACGACCGCAGCGGATTTCCTCGTCGGGCCTGCCGTCGATCGTGTCGATCGTGTCGTTGCCCGGCCCGGCGATGAAAGTGTCAACGCCGCCACCGCCAAAGAGCTGATCATCGCCGCTACCCCCGGTCAGAAAGTCGGCGCCCGGTCCACCGTCAAGGTAGTCCATGTTCGTGCCACCGAGCAGGTAATCCGGGCCGCCCTCGCCGTAAATTGAAGCTGGTACGCCGAGTGGCCTGTCGAACCATGTGTTGGGGAGGTCGATCTGGCTGTCGGCGACCTGATCGGCTCCATCCCCGGACTTGACCAGGAGGTTTACGAACTTCGCAAAGATCCTCGCGTCAATGTTGTCGCCTGCCTCGCTTTCAGGAAAGACGTCCGGGAAGAAGTCGAGCGCTGCCGCTTTGCCGTCCATACCCATCCGGACCAGGTCATCGCCGGCGGTGCCGCTGATCCCGAAGCTGAGCGAAGGACCTTTCGCAAAGAAGCTGATCCCCTTGCCCCCGACCGAAGCGGGAGTGGCTCCCGGCCCGAATTTCGGCGCTTCGTCAATGAACAGAGTTGAACCTGTGGCGCGACGGCCGGCCGAGAAATCAACCCGGTCAATATTCAGCATGGTCGGCCTGCCTCCCCGGCAACCCAGCCGCTTCATTCGCTGGTCATCGACGACCTGGATGTTCGCCCCGTTTCCGGGCAACAGCGCGACCACTTCTTCGAAACGGGTCACCTTGATCTCCAACCGGTTGCCGGCTGGCCCGTCTGTCCCGGCCGCTACATAGCGACAGCTGACCCCGGCGAAGGCAGGCGTTTCGACCACCAGGCAGAAAGCCAGCCCGGTCAGACCGATCGCCGCAAGCAGGGCTACCTTACTGCGGTTGATTCCCATTGCCGAATCCTACGGGGCCGGGCTTGCATTTCCTGTGCTGAACCGGAGATACTCGAAGTACACCCAGAATCTATTCCCGGAGGGAATCATGAGCCGCACTTCGATCACACGGATCACTACTTCTGTCGTCGGCGTGGTACTTCTTGCGGGAGCGCTGGCGGGGCAGGCGTCGATGACGCAAGCACAACCGAAGAAGCCGGCACAGTTCACTCTGAAGAACGGCTTCTACTCGGGCGGAGGCAACACCGGGGTAATTTTCACGACCTCGGGGCACAAGATATCGGAGGTGTCAGTGACCATGAAATTCAAGTTCAACGGCGGTGGGAAATGCGCGCCAATCGGCACTGCGCTCAATATCGAGAGCAATACCGCCTACTTTGACGTCGACCGGATGAAACCGGTCAAGCCAAACCGGAAGAATCGATTCAAGATCCCGATCAGCGTGAAGACATCCGGGCTCAGCTTGTCGAGCGGTTCGATCACCGGCCGGTTGATCTCCGCAAGGAAGATGACTGTTTCCGTTAAGTTCCGACAGGAAGCAAATGATTTCCAGGGGGTCTGCAGCTCCACCCTCAAGGTGCCCTCGGTTACCTTCGTGGAGTAGTGGCCGCTGGGACCCAAGGCGCGAAACCGGTTCGACCCCAGGGGCACCACCCGGGCGGGCGGCTGACCGGATGGCTTGAAGCAGCGGGAATCAAGCCTCGACCCCGGTATCCATGGCTACGGCGACCGCCTTGGCCAGGCTGTCGAGATCACTCCGGGAAGCTTCGGCCACCACTTTGATCCCCGCTTTCCGCATCGCCTCTGAAGTGACCGGTCCGATCGAAATACCGGCCGGTCCGGGCAGGCCACCTGGTACTGCCGCGAGCAGGTTCCTCACAGTTGAAGCGGCGGTGAAGGTAATCGCGTCCGCGGCGGCGGCTCGCTGAAGCAACTTCTTCGCCGGGGCCACCGGCACAGTGCGATAGAGCGGCAGAACCGTGACAGCGGCACCAGCCTGACGAAGCCCCTCCGGCAATTCCTCGCGTGCTTCGAGTGCGCGGGGGATCAGTATGCGCTTGTCAGCATGACCGTCTGCGATCAGCTTCCCGAGCAGATCTTCAGCCAACGCCCGGTCAGGAACGATGTCGGCCCGGATCCCATACCCCTTCAGTCTGCGGGCAGTGGAAGGACCGATCGCTGCAACCAAGGGAGGCAGGTCACGGGCATCCATCTCCAGTTCCCCATCGAGAACCGCAAAGAACCTGTCGATTGAATTCGGACTGGTGAAGCAGATCAGGTCAATCTCACCACGAGCGAAAACGTCCAGCGCATCACGATCCGGTTCCAGCGGCTCGATCTCGATCACCGGCATTTCAATCACCTCGGCACCCTGCCCACGGAGGAGCGCAGCCAACTTTCCGGCCTGATGCTTCGCGCGGGTGACTACCACTCGACGGCCGGCCAGTGGTCCGGTGCCGAACCAGGCGAGCCTTGAGTGGTGTCGGACCACGTCGCCAACCACGATCAGCGCGGGAGGGCGAATTCCAGCTTCCTCGACTCTCGCTGCGATCGTTCCCAGGGTGGCGGTGACGACCCGTTGATTCGGGGTGGAAGCATCCTGGATCGCGGCGGCAGGCTGACCGGCCGGACGACCACCGGCGATCAGATCGGCCGCGTTCCCCGCGAGGCGTTTTACCCCCATGTAGAAAACGAGCGTCCCCGGGAATCTCGCCAGTGAACCGTCCGGATCCATGCCCTGGCCGGCATCTGCCCCCGCCTCGCGGTGTCCGGTGACGAAGGCAACCCCGGCAGAATCGTCTCGATGGGTGAGCGGTATTCCCGCCGTGGCAGCCGCCGCAGCCGCGGCAGTGACCCCGGGGACAACTTCGAATGAAATGCCTGCCCGGGCCAGTTCCTCGGCTTCTTCACCACCGCGGCCGAACGTGAACGGATCGCCGCCTTTCAGGCGAACGACCGACTTGCCTGCCCGGGCTGCTTCAACCAGCCTCCGGTTGATTTCTTCCTGCGGATTGTGGACTGTGCCGGGCATCTTGCCGACGTACTCCAGTTCCGCGTCGTGGCGGGCGCCCGCCAATGCGTTCGGCGGGATCAGACGGTCATAGAAGATCACGTCGGCCTCACCGATCAGTTCCAGCGCGCGGGTGGTCATCAACCCGGGGTCACCGGGACCGGCGCCGACCAGGCTGACCTTTCCTTCGACAGAAGCCATCAGCCAGAAAGAGTAGAACCGGCCATGGCTTCGACGGCACCGGCCTTCATCATCCGGTCTGCCAGTTCCCTGCCGAGTGACTCGGGACGGCTTGAATCTCCCTCCACCCGGTCGCGAACCCAGACGCTGCCGTCCGGGCGGCCGGCGAAACCGTCGAGGATGAGCCAGCCACGATC
>JAGQUU010000271.1 GCA_020438345.1 Solirubrobacterales bacterium
CAAGCAGAAGATGGTCGAGTCCAACCTCCGGCTGGTCGTCTCGATCGCCAAGAACTACCGAAACCAGGGGCTGCCCTTCCTCGATCTGATCCAGGAAGGCACGCTCGGCCTGGTCCGTGCGGCAGAGAAGTTCGATTACCGCAAGGGGTTCAAGTTCTCGACCTACGCGACCTGGTGGATCCGCCAGGCGATCGCCCGTGCGCTCGCCGACAAGGCCCGGACCATCCGGATCCCGGTTCATGTTGTCGAGAAGCTGAACAAGATCGGCCGTGCCGAGCGCAAGCTGGTCACCGAGCTCGGTCGTGAACCCACCCCGGAAGAGATCGCCGATGTAACCGGAATCGACCCCGAGGAAGTCGACTCGATCAAGCGTTCCGCCCAGTCTCCTGTTTCGCTGGAGAAGCCGGTCGGTGACGAAGAGGAATCCGAATTCGGCCAGTTCATCGCCGATGAGAAGGCCGAATCGCCCTTCGATCGTGCCGCTGACCTGCTGACCAAGGAGGCGCTGAAGGAATCGCTGGAGAACCTCTCCTATCGCGAACGCCGCGTGCTCGAGCTTCGATATGGACTCGGCGGCGAGCATCCCCGCACCCTCGACGAGGTCGGGCGGACCTTCAACGTGACCCGCGAACGGATCCGCCAGATCGAGAATCAGTCGCTGAAGAAGCTCCAGAGCCTCAACGAGGCCCAGAAGCTTCGCGAAGCAACTTGAGAAACCAGCAGTCTGAGTCCCGCAAAAGGCCAGCCTCCGGGCTGGCCTTTCTGTTGCACTTATTTTTCACTTATCGAGCCACGTGTGAGATTTTTTCGGGCAGGGTCGGGGCATGGCATTGCCCGTCCTCTTGCTCACCCTCCTGATCGCCTCGGTGACCGACCTTCGCCGCCGCGAGATCCCGAACTGGCTCATGGCCGCCGCGGCCGTCGCCGGAGTTGGTTTGGCCATCGCAGAAGGACGGGTCGGTTCGTCCCTGCTCTTCAGCCTGATGGCCACCGCGCCGTTCCTGCTGGCGAACCTGGTCCGGCCGGAGGGGATGGGAATGGGGGACGTAAAGCTGGTCGCGGTGATCGGCCTCTATCTCGACCAGCAAGTCTGGATCGCCCTCGCCGCCGGCCTCGCCCTCGCCGGACTCACCGGAGTCCTGATCGCCCTCGGCAAACGCCTCCCGCCGTCCCGAACCGCCTTGCCGCTTGCCCCGTTTCTGGCTATCGGAAGCGTCCTGTCGATAGCTGTCACGTGGTCAGAATTGTCGACGCTGGTGGTCCCGATCACGGTGGCATGACGGGGGACGAAAAGCCCAGGCCGCGTCCCGGCTCGGAGGCGGATTCCCTGGGTCCCTTGGGCAGGGTGCTTGATCCACTCGGTCGGGCTATAGCTCTTTGGCCGTCGGGCTGGTCTCACATTCAACGAAAGCCAGGCAGGCTGTTCTCCCCGGAGGAAGTGCTGAGGGTCGTTCGTGAACCCCATCTCCTGGCAGTTTCACGAGGAATGCGGAGGCGCGAGGAGTACTATCGGCAAGGAATCGGTCCGTCGAATTGGCTGAAAGTGATCGTTGATTTCAACGGGCCGGGAATTGTCTGGACAGCGCACGCCCAGAGGAAAGGTCCGGTTTCATGACGGTTACAGTCGGTCCATATGAGTTCAAGAGGGCACGGTTTTATCCGTGGAAGGACTGGCTTGACCTCGACAACGATGATGGCGATCTGGCGATCTGCGAGTGCAGCACCGACGACGGAGATCGCTGGTTCTCGCGTATGGATGAGCCAGACCGAGTGGCTGGGATCGAGATTGAGTTCGTCAGTACGAGGATCGAAGACGGTCTGATGGTCGAGCTTCCGACCGGCGAACGTGTTCCCGTGGATGGTGCCGACGATGTGATCAAAGCGGGCCTCGAACGCTGATTTTTGCAGGTACTCGCTTCAGTAAGTGAAGTCATGTGCCTATACTTGTTGAAGTGACCCGGCGGCCGAGGCATCCATCCGGGTGCCCGGCCCGCAATCGACCGTCACTTCCAGATCATGAGCGCAATCGACAACGATCAGTGTCCTGTATGCCGCACCGCAGACGTGATATCCGGCAAATGGACCCTTCTCGTGATCCGCGACCTCGCTGGCGAAAGTCGCCGCTTCTGCGAGCTTGAGCGCTCCCTGGAGGGCATCAGCCCCCGCACCCTTTCACTCCGCCTCCGCACTCTGGAGGAAGCCGGGATCGTCGAACGGCAAACCTTTCCCGAGGTTCCGCCCCGGGTCACCTACGCCCTGACCGACAAGGGCAAAGACCTGGTGCCCCTGATCGACGACATGCGTAACTACGGCATCCGCTGGCTCGATACCGAGCCGGCCCACGCCTGAGCTGCAGGTAATCCTGCAATCGCAGGATGCGTCGCATGGGGAGGGAACTCCCACTCACCATGCACGATCCTGTTCTTGATGAGGCTTTGAAGCGGCTCGCAGCCGAGGCATCGACCCGGTTCACCTCGCTGGTGGCCACCGGTGACGAAATCCCCTTCGACGTGGCTGAAAACAACGGGGACAGCTCTCACTTCTACCGGTACGTACCGCTCACTTCCCGTTTCATAACGGCCCATCTGGACGAGCTCCGCTCGCTACCGTCCTACGGGCCCGCCCGCGGCGCGATTGCATCTTCCGATGTCGCTGCTCCCTACCTCGAATCACGTGGCCTTCCGGTTCCTTCCGAACCGACCCGCCGCGCCGAGGAGATGATCGCAGTCTTCATTACATCCCTCTGGGAAGGAACCACCGAGTTTTCCCTGGATATCAGCCGGGTCGAAGAGGCCCTTGCCGGCCTCGAAGTTGAAGCGAGGGATATCCGTGAAGCTGACGTGCTGCTGGTTCCGTTGATCGGGTTTGAAATGACCCCGACCGAGATCACCCTCAGCAACGGAATCCGGATCGCCCAGGCCGACAGCATCCAGGCGCCGCTGGAAGCTACCTCCAGCGAAGGCACCGGGCGCAGCGCCTGGCAGACCGCCTACTTTGCCCTGACTGACCTCGAAAGCACCGAAAGCGGACCGCGGCAGGCGATCGACCGCCTCAGCGGACTGGTCAGGGCACTGCGCCTCTACAAGGAAGGCTCGGTCGGTCTCGGTCCCTTCGCATTCGCGCCGGTCGGTGACGATTCCTGGCGCCGCATCGAAACCGCGGTCTCACCTCCGCGTTCTGGCAGCTACTTCCTGATCGAATCCGAAGTTGGACGCCTGGATGAGCTGATCACCTGCCTTGAAGAGGAATCCCCCGCCGCCGATCGCATGGAGTTCGCTCAGAAGCGATTCCAGTACGGCTGTGAACGGGAAACGGCCCTCGAAGCACTGAGTGACCATCTGCTGGCTGTTCGTGCCTCGCTGGGTGGCGAAGGGGTCATCGACGCACCGCTCGAAGCCCGGGCTGCCGCGCTGATCACTGGTGAAGCCGATGACCTCAAGGCACGTTCCAGAGTTGAACTTGCTCTTGATCTCGAACAGTCACTGATCAACGGCGAGGACCTGGCCTCGATCGGTGGCGAGTCCGCCACCTACATCGCCGCCTGGGTTGAAGATTCCACCCGGCATATCCTTCGCGAAGCCGTGCTCGGGCACTACGGAACCAACCTCAACGTCGCGGCCGAGGAGACCCTGATCACCACCGGTCTGACGGCGGGCGAAGGTAGCGTGGGCACGATCGGTTCGACCGCCGAATGGGATGCGGTGCCGGAACCGGAGTTCACCCCGGGATCCGATTCGGAAGAGATCACCGAACCGGTAGTCGGTGACAACGCCGATATTCACATCTTCAAACCTCGCGTGGTTGGTGGGACCAGCGTTGACCCGGCCGGGGCGGACCCGCTGTTCGGGCTTGTACCCGAATTCGAGCCTGAAGCGATCCCGGATGTGCCGCGTCAGCCGATGCCCGAGATCGAGCGGGCGCTCGGAATCGAGCCGGCGACCGGCTCCGATCCGGGTCCCCAGGTTCCCGAGTTCACGGTCTCGGCCTCCTCGCCGGCCGGCAATGAGAGCGGTCTGTTCGACCAGGATGGATCAGGAGACGACAGCGGCATGACCCGTCTGCTTGAACCGATGCCGCAGCAAGGTGAGATCACGGTCACCGCCTCAACCGAAATCGGCGCGACCCTGCGGGAGGACTGGCTCGCCCAGGCTCAGAGCAGCGGCTCAACCATGGAGTGGCCTTCGCATGCGATGGACGGCCTCGACGAGGTCCGAAGCGCGCCACATCCGGCACCGAACAGGAACTTCTTCCCGGATCCGGGAACGACCGAATGGTCGGTCTCCGACCTCAAGTTCAGGCCGCGGTAGCCCGCTCGACACTGCCGCCAGGCGGAGCCGGGCCCGTAACATCATTTTTCCCTGTGGTCGGCGGGTTTGACCGGGAGGACAACTCGAACCCCGCCCGATATGCAGACGCCGCCCGAGACTAGTTCGTGGCTAGCTGAACCCGCTCATCTTCGTCGGTGAAGAGATACCTGTTGATCTGGCATAGCCCGGCTATGTCATGGACGTCGGTGTCAAGGTAGGGGATACGGATCACCGGTTCGCCGCTCAGGGCGCCGGTCAGCCTGTCGATGTTCTTCCGGTCCCTGACCGCGAGAACGTCGTACTCGGCGAGATTCCGGGCCAGTCTGCCAGCCAGATCCTCATCATCGATGGCAGAAGCGATCCGCTTTGTCAGATCACCGACCTTTGGCTGACGCGGCCCGAGCCGGTAGCGAACCCGGTTGACCACAGCAGCACCAAAGTTCATCCCGTTCTCAACCAGCTTCGAATGGAAAAAGACAGCCTCGTCAATCTGATCGCCGTGAGGTCCGCAGACAATCAGGAAACTGGTCCGTTCGTCAGCCAGCAACGAGCTGACCCGTTTCGCGCGATCCTGGAATCCGTCGATCATGCTGCTGAAAGCGGTGAAGAACTCGGAGAGGTCGGCCAGCAGGTCGAAACCGACGATTCGTTTGAGCACAGAAAGGACAACCCCGGTACCCCGGCTTGCGACCCGTGCGGCAAGCCCGGTCGGCTTGATGAAGATCTGAAGTGACTTGCCCTCGATGAACTGGGTCAGGCGCCTCGGGGCGTCGAGGAAATCCAGCGCGTTACGGCTGGGCGGGGTGTCAAGCACCAGCAGGTCGAACCGGCCCTCGGAATGAAGTTCGAAAAGCTTCTCCATCGCCATGTATTCCTGGGAGCCGGCCAGGGCGCCGGAGATCTGCTGGTAAATACGGTTGTTCAGCACCCGGTCCCGGGCCTCCGCATCCTCGGCATGTCGGGCGACCAGGGCATCGAAAGTTTCCTTCGCATCGAGCATCATCGCCCAGAGCTCACCGCCGTTTTCCGGCTCGACACCCTGAGCCTTCAGCAAGGCCGGATCGACCCGGCTGGCCTCGTTGCCGAGCTCTTTCAGCCCGAGCGAATCGGCGAGGCGCTTGGCCGGGTCAATCGTCAACACGCAGACCCTGAACCCGCGGTTCGCCATGCCGAGCGCGATCGCCGCTGAAGTGGTCGTTTTTCCGACCCCGCCGGAACCGGCGCAGATCACGATCTCACGACCTTCGATCACCGATTCGATCGAGGCCATCAGGTGACCTTCTCGGCCAGTTGCCTGGCCGCCTTCAGATCGAGTTCCGGCTTGAAGATGTAGGGGAGGGTGGTGACATCGGCTTCAACCATCTCCTCCAGCCGGGCCAGTTGTTCGCGCTGCGCGGCAGCCCTGGTCGCCTGGGATGTGGCCGCCCGTCCGGCTGCCCGGATTTCACCGTCTTCGCTCTTTCCGAGCCGGGCCAGTTTTTTCACATCCGACTTCGAGAACGTTTCGGGATAGAGAGCATTCATCACCACCCGGTCAATCGCGATGCCGATGTCGCCGGCCAGCTCGGATTCGAGTCTGGCTGTCTCATTGACCGGCATTTCCTCTGGCAGGGAAACGATCACTGTGCCGGTCTGTTCCTGGTCGGTGATCAGTGATTCAAGCTGGAGCGCCTGATTGTGGATTGGTCCGACCTTGGCGATTGAAGCGAAGGTGCGCGGGGTCTGAAGGAAACTGATGCCGTGGCCCGTGGCAGGCGCATCGACTATCACCAGGTCGTACTTGCGGCCGTGCTTCACCTTCCGGTCAAGCTGGGCAAGCTCCCAGATTTTCCCGATCGTGACAAGTTCATTCAGGCCCGGGGTGGCGGCGGCAAGGTAGGTGAACATGCGGCTGCGGAAGAGCAGATCCCGCATCGCCTTCACCTTTAGCTGCAACAGCACGTATTCCCGCATCGATTCGTCCGGGTCGATCGAAATCGCCCAGAGATCATTGGCCAGTTCGACTTCCCGGAATCCGACCTCGGACTGGGCGAAGAGACGGGAGGCGTTTTCGGTTGCCGCTACCTCACAGACGATGGTCCGTTTGCCTTCCATCGCTGCCCGGATTCCGAGGGCCATGGCGACGGTTGTCTTGCCAACCCCGCCCTTTCCGGTGACGAATAGAAGCCGCTTGTCGAGGAAATCAGGAATGAAGGCATTCAACCGGATCGGACCCGCAGGGAGGAAACCGCCCTGCACATGCGAATAACGGCCCAAATGCGAATCCTTAGCCGCAAGAACCACGAACGTGAAAAGGCAGCCGAAAAATCTGAGCCGGCTCCGGCCCCCGTGGTCGAAGAACCGACCGCAGCCGTAGAAGAGGCAACGGACGGATTCGTGGTCCCGGTTGAACCCGCTGCGGTACCGGTGGAAGAGGAACTGGCCGAGGTCGAAGAAGCCGCGGCCGCCGAGGAAACCGAGATCCGTCTCAAGGCCTCGGATCTGCTCGCCCCGAGCCGCCGCGATATCAGCGACCACCTGAAGCCCGTAAAGCCCGAACAGCCCGTGGATATGGCCGAGGTGATCAGCTTCGCCAACCAGAAGGGCGGGGTCGCCAAGACCACATCGACCCTGAACCTCGCCGTCGCGCTTTCCGAGCTTGGTAACCGGGTGCTTTGCATTGACCTCGATCCGCAGGGCAACCTGACGATGAGCCAGGGCATTGACCCGGACAAGTGCGAGAAGAGCATGTACGACGTACTGGTCGACGATGTGCCGATCTCGGAAGTGATCGCCCACCGGGAGATCGACATCGCTGTCGCCTCGATCGACCTTGCCGGGGCCGAAATCGCGATGAGCACCAAGATCGGCCGGGAACGCTCCCTTGAAAAGGCTCTCGGGGAAATCCATTCCGAGTACGACTACATCTGTATTGACACGCCGCCCAGCCTCGGTCTACTGACGATCAATGCACTCACGGCGTCGAACAAGGTGATCGTCCCGGTCCAGTGTGAATACCTCTCGATGCGGGGCCTGGTTCAGCTTCAGAGCACCCTGAAGATGATTCAGGAAAACCTGAATCCGAATGTCCACATCGAAGGAATTCTGCCGACCATGTTCGACTCCCGCACGCTTCATGCGCGGGAAGCCGTGTCAATCCTCGAAGAGAATTTCGGAGACCTCGTCTTCAAATCCCGTATCCGCAAAGCGGTGAAGTTCGCCGAAGCGCCGGTGCGGGGCGCTAGTGTCCTGAAGTACGATCCCGACAGTCGTGCGGCGTCGTACTACCGGAATCTGGCGAAGGAGGTCTTGAGTGATGGCTCGTCGTAAGCGAGCGAGTATGCGTGAAGGTCCGCTGGCGGACCTGTTCCGCTCAACCGACGAAGCCTCCCAGGACCCGCCCGAGTTTGCGCCGCGAAGCGCTGACGACACCGGCGGTCACCAGGGCGATCCCGTTCAGCCCGAGGCCGCGACGGAGACCCCGGCCCCTGACCCCGAGGTCCACGCGGAACCCGAACCGGAAGTCTCAGGCCGTTTCGGCAGGCAGGACCCGCTTGAACGAAACGAAGGTCACGTCTCTTCTTCCTCTGGTCCGCGATCGGAGGATCCCGGACCACTCTCCGCACCCGATCCTGCCTCGGACACGAGCGGTGTTCCCGATGCGGAGGACCGGCTCAAGAGGATCTTCTCGGAGGCTCCCTCGCCCCGCGACGACGGACCCCGCTACGGTCGCCAGGAACCACCTTCGAACCCCGGCGCCGGAGTTCCCCACAACCCGGTAATCCGGGTCATCGGGGTCGGCGGCGGTGGCGTCAACGCGATCAACCGCATGATCGAAGCCCAGATCCCGGGCGTGGAGTTCATGGCGGTAAACACCGATCTTCAGTCCCTGCAGCTCTGTATGGCGGACCTCACCGTCCATATCGGGGGAGACGAAACCCGCGGTCTTGGTGCCGGCGCCGACCCTTCGCTCGGATTCCGGGCGGCCTTTGACGAACAGGACCGGATCAAACGTCTGC
>JAGQUU010000272.1 GCA_020438345.1 Solirubrobacterales bacterium
CTCCATCCAGCCATCCAGGTCAGTCGTGATTCTTGCCTTTTTCGGCCGTGCGGTCTCCCTCCCGAAAGAACCGACGTTGAGTGTCGGCCTGGACATCGCAATCGGTGTGGTGCTCGTGGCCGTATCTGTGCTGCTCACGAGGAAACCGCGAAGAAAAAGCAAAGTCAAACATTAGGCCCGACTTGGCTCCGGAGGAGCCTTTGCTTTCGGGGCTTTCTCGATGGCGACGAACTTCACTTCGCTGGCGCTGGTCATTCCTGCCTCGAAGGCGATTGCGGCGAGCCACACCTCGTTCCCCGAGCGTGAGGCCCTGATCCTGATCCTGGTCTTCATTGTCACCACTCCGGTCTGGCTGCCCATTGCTCTTACCGCTGTCGCACCCGGACCTGCGGCACGTTTCCTGGGTGCTATCGAGAACCTGATCAAGACGAGGGGACGCCAGCTAACCCAAGCCTTGCTGTTGCTGCTCGGGCTGTTTTTGACCGGACGCGGAATCATCCATCTCGTCTGACGGGTCTTCCCCGGCCATGACGGGAACGAAGACTGGTCTAGAGTTCCGGTCCACTTCGTCACACCGTGACGAAATTGACCAGAAGCGAAAGGACAGCATCGTGATCGAGAGCATTGAGGGGATGCCGGCGGGTGCCGTCGGCTTCCGGGCTTCCGGAAAGGTGACCGCAGACGATTATCGGACGGTTCTCGAGCCGGCAATCAAAGTGGCCACCGAGACCGGAGAGATTCGGATGCTCTACGTCCTCGAAGACGACGTTGACCTGGACCTCGGTGCGATGGGACAGGACGCCAAGACCGGTTTGGCGATCGGTGTGGGCCACCATTCAGCATGGGTTCGTTCGGCGGTGGTCACCGACGTCGAATGGCTGCGGCGGGCGATGCATCTGTTCTCCTGGATGGTCCCGGGCGAGTTCAAACTGTTCGGAACCGCCGACCTCGCCGAGGCAGAGAGCTGGGTCGCAGGAGCCGACTGATCAAAAGGCGCGACATCGGGACAGACCCGGGTCCCGCCAGCCTCTGCGGGCGCCGGCTCTGGTGATCTGAAAAGGTTGCCTTCCATGTCTTTCGTTATCCGTGATGCGACAACCGTCGACATCCCCAACATCATCGAGGCCTACCAGTGGCTATTCCAGTCACCGGGCGGGGTGCCGCCAGGTTGGGATGAGACGCGGGCACGGGAATCGATCGCCGAGACGATCGAGGGCAGCGAAAGCACCTATCTGGTCGCGATCCATTCGCTCGACGCCCGGCTGGCAGGGATCTGCTCGGCCTACATGGACATCAACTCGGTCAGGTACGGTCGCCGCTGCTGGATCGAGGACCTTGCGGTCGCGCCGGAGATGAGGTCGAAAGGCCTCGGTCGGCAGTTGATCGGCGAGGTGAGGACCTGGGCCAGGGAACGGGGTGCCACCCACCTTGAGCTTGACACCGGCAAGGCCCGCGATGATGCCAGACGCTTCTACGAACAACTCGAACCGGACCAGATCACGATCGGGTACGGCTGGAATCTGGCTCCGGGCGCCGATTGACCGGAGTCGGCGGTGGCGGCTCTCTGAAGGGCCATCTGAAGCCGGATCCCGGTATTCTTTGTGTTCCTTTGCCCGCGCTCGCCGCGGGTCTTGTTCGGCGCCAACCCGCGCCTGATCAGTCTGCGCCACCAACCCCTACGAGGAGCCATGTCCGCCAGCAGCTACCAGGAGATCACCGAGGACCAGAAGGCCATCATCGAGATGGTCCATCAGTTCGTCGACGAGCAGATCATCCCCAACGCCGAGCACTACGACCACGAAGATTCGTTCCCCGAGCCGATCGTCGAGCAGATGAAGGAACTGGGACTCTTCGGAGTCACTATCGCCGAGGAGTATGGCGGCATGGGCCTCGACCTCTCGACCTACGAGCTGATCGTCGAGGAGCTCTCCCGTGGCTGGATCTCGATCTCCGGGGTGGTAAACACCCACTTCATCGGGGTATATCTGCTGCAGCAGTTCGGCTCCGAGGAGCAGAAGCAGAAGTACCTGCCAAAGATGGCGACCGGCGAGATGCGCGCCGCTTTCTCCCTCTCCGAGCCGGAAGTCGGTTCTGACGTACAGGGCATCAAGACCGGTGCCAGGAAGGGTGACGACGGCAAGTACGAGATCAACGGTCAGAAGATGTGGGTCACCAACGGTCTCGGCTCGAGCCTTGTGTTCCTCCTCGCAAAGACCGATCCGGACGCGGAAAAGGCCCATCAGGGCATGACCTGCTTCATCACGGAGAAGGAGCCATGGGTCGAGGAGAACACCGGTGAGTACGCCGGCCTGATCGTCCCGCCCAAGATCAAGAAGATGGGTTACAAGGGCGTCGAATCCACGGAGCTGGTCTATGACGGTTACAGGTGCCCGGCCGAGAACATCCTCGGTGGCGAAGAAGCGGGGCTGAA
>JAGQUU010000273.1 GCA_020438345.1 Solirubrobacterales bacterium
CGGCTACATTGAACCAATGGACCAACTCCGTTGGGAGATGAACCCGCCGAAGCTCCGCGACCCGATAATGGTCTGCGCCTTTCGTGGCTGGAACGACGCGGCCAATGCCGCCTCCGCTGCGTTGGAGACCTTGGCCGACTCGCTTGAAGTGGATGTCCTGGCGGAAGTCGATCCCGAAGAGTTCTATGACTTCCAGGCCAACCGGCCCACCATCCGGCTGCATGAAGGAGCGCATCGCCGGATCGACTGGCCGGGAAATACCTTCATCGCCGCCCGCGCCCAGGGTGCCGACCGGGACCTGGTCCTTTTCGACGCGACCGAACCGAACCTCAAGTGGCGCACCTACTCGGAGATGGTGGTCCAGGTCGCCGAGCGTCTCGAGGTGAGCATGGTTGTCATGCTCGGCTCCCTGATCGCCGAAGTTGCCCACACCCTTCCGGTTCCGGTCACCGGTGTCTCGACCGACGAGGCGACCGTGCGGAACCTGGATCTCGAACGTTCAGATTATGAAGGGCCGACCGGGGTAGTCGGTGTGATTCACGACCGTTGCCGGGCGGCCGGTCTGCCGTCGGTTTCACTCTGGGCGGCGGTACCTCACTATGTCGCGGCAGTCCCGAATCCGAAGGCCGCTCTCGCCCTGAGCGAAGCGCTTGAATCGGTGACCGGGGTTGCGGCCGACATTTCCGGTCTTGAAGATGAAACGGTTTCCTACGAGGAACAAATCGGCCGGGCCGTCGCCGCCGATTCCGACGTTGAGGAACTGGTCGAGCGGATCGAAGCCGAGCAGCGCAACCGCCGCAGCCCCGATCTCGATGTACCCAGCGGGGATGCCTTGGCGATGGAATTTCAACGGTTTCTCAAGCAACGTGATTCTGACTAGCTGACCCGGGCCTTACAACCGGGGGATTGGGGGTTCGGGGTTTTCATGAGGTTCCTGCTCGGTTCGGTTAGTGCGCGGGTCATCTCGATCCTCTGTTTTCTGGCGATTGGCGCCGCCTACCTGCTGATCACCGGGAGCGATGGCGAGCGGCCGAAGAGCCAGGAGCAGATCACCAAAGAGCAGCTTGATCAGTCCACGAAGGGGGTCCGATCTGTGGCCGACTCTGCCGCGACCGGTCTTCAGGTTTACAACGCTGACATGAAGCTGCTTGTCGACGGCGACTACGACCGCTACCAAATCCGCAACATCGAATTGAGCGATGGTGACTTGAGCGTGTTCACGTCGATGCCGCCCGGCAAGGCTTCACAGGCGAAAGCAGCGAAGCTCTGCGAGAAGCTGATCGGGAGCGATCCGCCGTTGGTCGCGGTCAATGACTTTGTCTTCGTGTTCGGTTCCGGACTCAGTCACATCCGGGCTGACGAATGCGATATCCGGCACTGGCAGGGAAGCACAGCGTCGGCAGGCTGACCGGGCCGCAGCGGACGGTCAGGCCTGACACCCAGGGTGGTCAGACCGGCAGGAGCTTCAGAGCACGGGGGGCAGACGGCCCCGCGGGGGAATGATCAGGCTTCTGCGGCGGGGCAGACGAGTTTGAAGTCACACCAGCCACAGACCGCCGGTGAAGGCCGCGGCTCGAAGTCCTGTCCGAGCACTCCCTCACCGACTTCGAGCACGGTCCGCTCGACCCGCTCGCGGTCATCGGGGGATGACTCGACCTCGACCTTCTCTCCTTCGAGCACGTAGTAGTAGCTGCCGGCCGCTGGTTCGATTCCCCAGGCCTCGCGGGCACCGAGGCGGTACAGCGCGAGCTGGATATCCCCTCCGTGACGGGAGGAGTCAACCCGCTGCCCGGTCTTGTAATCGATCACCTCGAAGTTCCCCTCGGGATCCTGATCGACCCGGTCGACCCGGCCACGCAGGAAGTGCGAACCGATCCTGAACTCGAACTGCCTTTCCAGAAACGCCGGTTTGGACTTTGAGCTTTTCTCGTTTCGCCAGTAGGCACGCATTGCTTCGCGGGCCCGGTCGAGAAACTGAAGCTCGTCGTTGGAGTTGCCGAAGCCGCCGCGCCTCCAACCCTCGTCAAGCAGGGCCATCAGCGTTGCGAGTCCGTCCTCGCTGTGGTCCTTGCCCGCGAGTTCGGCTTCGTGAAATCTCTGAAGCACGTTGTGGATCAGGATCCCGAAACGCATGTTGACGGTCGGTGGGGTCGGGATCCCGAAGACTCTGGCGAACTTGTACTTGAGCGGGCAGGTCAGGTACATGTCGAGATCGGTCGCCGAGAGTCGCAGGTCATCGCCGCGCCTCGGCAGAAACGCATCCAGCGAAGGCTCCACCCGAGAGTCGGCCAGACCCTGCCTCATGCCGCGTTCGCGTTCGGTCGCGAGCAGGTACGGGTCAAGCGTTGAAGCGTCAAGTTCGGCCAGTTGTTCCGGGGTCGCGATCTGGGCGAGCAGGCCATTCACCGCTTCGATCGCTTCCTCGTCGCTGGCTCCGTCATCGCGCTGGGCCAATGCGGCCAGTTTGAGCAACTCAAGGTAGCGGGCGACCGCCCGGTTGACATCGAACGCCGTGTCAAGCCTCGGTTCGTTCAGCTCGGAGCCGGTCTTCCAGGAAGCCTCGATGACTTCACCGAGCATCGTCCGGTAGGTGGCCGCAACATCTTCGTCCGGACCGAAGAGTTCTTCCTCATGAACTTCTTCGAGACCACCGGTGGCTTCGAGGATAGCCGCGACCGGGTCGGGTTCGGCATCCCCGGCCCGGGAGAGCACAACTTCTTCACGGGCCGAGGTCAGCGCTGTCGCGACCGCTATCCGGGCAGATTCGGGCCCGCCGGGGTGAGTCGGATCGTCACCGATACCCGGCCCCGGGGTGCGGATGGTGCCAAAGGGCCGCTCCAGTCCCAGCACCCAGATCCGGGTCCACTCGCCACCCTTCAGCATGTCGAGGTTGAGGACGGGAACCGCCCCGACGCCGGGCAGGACCGGACCACCGGCGGGTTCAAGCCCGCCCTCGGTGAGCGCGATCAGGAAGCCGGTGAACTCCCGCACCGAAGCGTTCGGGTCCCTGCGGGAAAAGTCGGTGGCGATTTCGGCAAGCCTCGAAAGTCCAAGTAGACGCTCCGCGGTTTCCGGACGGGCCGCAAAGAGCCGCTGTCGCCTGAAGCCGATCCGCTCGATCAGCCGTCTCACATATGCGTCCGGCCGACGGGTATCTACCGCACCGGCGGCGGCCCGGTAGAGGGTGAGAAAGGCCTCTATTCGCTGCCGTGCCTCCGGTGCCATCTGTGGAGATTGGAGTGATGCTTCGCAGGCGCTGATCATGTCCAGCTTGCGTCGCTTCGAGATCTGGGTGAGCTTCGCCAGGTCGAGCGACCGGAGCTCGGTCGGCGGCCGCATCAAGGCCCTGGTTACCGCCCGGGCATCGGTCGGGTCGGTCAGGGCACGAAGCCAGGCGATCGTGTCACGAACCTCGGGCTGGCGAAACAGGGCGGCGCCACCGCCGGGCCGGGCGGGTATCCCCCGTTCCGCCAGGGCACCGACCACGCCGCCTCCCTGCGAGTTCACATCCGGCACGGCGATCGCCAGCTCTTCCGGCGCTATGCCGGAAGCGATCTGGAGCTCAACCTCCCTTGCCGCGGCCTGGGCTTCCGCCCGAGGCGAGGCCGGTCGCCAGTAGCGAACCGATCCTTCATCGCCCTTCGCCTCCCAGTCGCCCTCCGGCAGGGGACCGGATCCGAGCGCGGCGCGGGCCGCCTTGATCCGCAAATCACTCATCCGCCATGCCTCGTCCAGGACAAATTCGTCCGGTTCGGGGAACGCTTCGAGAAAACGCTGTTCTGCGCCCGGGCCGTAGATCGCCCGGGAAGGATCAAATGAAGCGACGACACTTTCCAGTCCGGCCGGAGCGAGCCTGTGGAGGAGCCCGGCCCGCGCCGGGTGGAGATCTTCCAGTTCATCGATGACCAGGTGGGGGTAGCGGGCGGTGACCTCCTCGGCAAGGGCTTTGTCTTCCAGCAGCCGGGCCACGATGCGAGGCAGGTCGTTGCGGTCAAGCAGGTCGGCTGCCGCGAGCAGGCTGTCGTGGAGTTCGATCAGTTCAGCCAGTTCGCCGCCGTCCTCGCCCTGCCTTTTGGCCCGGTCGATGCCGACCAGGAGTTCCCGCAGCAGACCCGCGGGATTGCCCCGGATCTCGTGGTTTCTTAGTGGCAGTTCATCAACCCGGGCCAGCAGCATCGCAAGCCGCTCGGCAGCGCCGACTACTTCAAAGGTGGGACCGAGACCGGCTTCAACCGGACGGTGCCTGAGTATTTCCTCGGCCAGTCCTTCCCAGGTGAATACGGAGAGTGATTCATAAGGTCCGGGCAGATCTTCTTCGAGCCGGAGCCGGTGCGCAGCGGCGGAGCGGCCGGTTGAGGCAATCAGCGCGACCCTTGAGGGGTCGAGGCCTTTTTCGCCAACCTGGAGGACCCGTTCCCTCAGGGCGGTGCTCTTGCCGGTGCCTGCTCCGCCCCGGATCAGCAGCACCCCGGAGCCATGCCGGCGAACCCGTTCCCGGCCTGGGCCGGGATCGCTTTCGGCAACAGACCTGGTGGAGGGATCGCTCACACCGTCAAGTTACCCCAAGCCACCCGGCTCCCCACACTTCCAGTGGGTCGGATTTCTGGCAGCTGCGCCAGTTATCCGACCCACTGCCCGGGAGTGCGTTGGCTCTAGAGTGTCGAGGGTGAACCAACTCCCCGCTGATCCCGCACTCGACGCCGACTGGACCGGGATCTGCCGTGACATCGTCGGCGAGCAGAAGAAGCTCTTCGACGAATACGAGACAACCGAACAGCGCGACAACTACGACGGGGTCGGCGAGGGCGGGGACCACACACTGGTTCTCGACCGTATGTGTGAGGACATTGTTTTCGCCGCGCTCGAGAAGCTGGCTGAAAACGGGGGTGGCGCTTTCACCGCGATTTCCGAGGAGCGCGGAACCGTCGAGTTCAACGGGGGCGGCAGCGTCTGGGTCGTGATTGATCCGATCGACGGTTCTCTCAACTTCAAGCGCACCATCCCCCGCCACAGCCTGTCAATCGCCGTCGCCACCGCCCCGAACATGGCTGCGGTCGAGTTTGGCTATGTCTATGACTTCGGGACCGACGAGGAGTTCCTGGCCCAGTCCGGTGAGGGTTCCTATCTGAACGAGAAGCGCCTTCATCTATCTGCGCGCGAAGGCCTGGAGGTCGTGGGCGTGGAGGGTTCCGACCCGGTCCAGCTCGCCCC
>JAGQUU010000274.1 GCA_020438345.1 Solirubrobacterales bacterium
CGGCCCCGAAGCCGGGATGGACGGTGATCGGCTTGTGCTCACCGGACCGGATGCGACCTTGATTCTGCAGCGGGAAGATCAGACACGACCATCGCTCATCGGCAACGAATGGACCCTGAACTCGATCGTCAGCGGGCAGGCAGCATCCAGCCTGCCAACCGGAGTGAAGCCGCCGACCATCACTTTCACGGGTGAATCGGCCGCTTTGTTCACCGGCTGCAAACGTGGCCTCGTGCGGGTGCGGATCAGCGACGGTGGATTCATACACTTCGGTGAGTTCAAGGCCGGTGGGCGCCGGTGCGGTCCGGCTGCGAACCAGATTGAGAGCCAGGTTCTCGGTGTTCTCCGGGGCAAGGTCTTTTGGGGCTGGCAGCAGTGGAAGCTTGCACTTTCACGCCACGGCGAGAGTCTGGTTTTCACTACCGATTGAAGTCGGAGTCGGAACGGATATACGCTTCCGGAATGATCCGGATGAAGAACGCCCTCGCGATAGTCGTTGCCCTGTTCATAGGTTTCGGTCTTGCCGCCTGCGGATCCGACTCGGATTCCGGCTCGGACCAGGGAGGCAGCTCCGACGGTTCGGCCTCGATCGAGGGGGTCACGTGGGAATTGATGAATGTCGGATCGGTCAGCCAGGGCTGGGCAACCAGCCTTCCGAACAAGGTCGAAAAGCCCACCCTCGAGTTCTCCGATGGCCGGGTGCAGGTATTCACCGGCTGCAACACCGGCTCCGGTGACGTCGAGATCAATGAGGCGACCATTGACTTCGGTCCGATCGGGCTCACCCGCAAGAGCTGTGGAAAGCTCGCCAACCAGACCGAGCAGTTCGTTGCTCCGGTGCTGGAAGGACAGGTCAAATATGAGTTCCAGCAGGGCAATCTGGTTCTGACCGGCAAAGACATCAGCCTCGTCTTGACCAAAGCCGAACAGTGACGCGATCTGGAATCAACCGGAAGGTGACAAAATCAGCATTGCGTCCCTGCCGGTAGTGGGATGGTGACTGGCTGAACGCCTGGAATTACCGGTCAATCAGCCATTACGTTGCGTCACATCGTGGCCTTCGATTTCACGTTCTGTCGCTAGACGGCCTGGTCCGGCGCGGTTAGCCTGAAACTGTTCGCTTTTCGACGAGGAGGCCGCATGACCGTGACGACCGATACCGCCACCACCAGGCTGAAGAACTATGTAGGCGGGGAGTGGGTCGACGCCGGAGGGGCCGAGTTTCATGACGTGATCAACCCGGCGACGGGCGACGTCATCGCCGAAGTCCCGTATTCGACCGCGAATCATCTCGACGAGGCCGTTCGCGCAGCCCGACAGGCTCTCCCGGCATGGAGGGGCGTCAGCACGATTGCCCGCGCCAGGATGCTCTTCACCCTTCGCGAGAAGCTACAGGCACGCAAGGATGAGATCGCCCGGTCAGTCGTGATCGAAATGGGCAAGACATTGCCTGATGCCACGGCGGAAGTCGGCCGGATGATCGAGATGGTTGAAGCCGCGACCGCGATCCCGACAACGATGCAGGGCAAGGTGCTCGAAGACGTCGCCAGGGGTGTGGACGCGGAGACGATCCGGCAGCCGGTCGGCGTCTGCGGAATCATCGCCCCTTTCAATTTTCCCGCCATGGTGCCGTTCTGGTTTCTGCCTTTCGCGATTGCCTGTGGCAACACGGTGGTCCTGAAACCCTCGGAGCAGGTGCCGATGACCCAGCAAATGGTTTTCGGGGTCATCAACGAGCTCGACCTGCCGGCCGGTGTCGTGAATCTGGTCAACGGCAGTCGCGAGGTAGTGGAAGGAATGCTCGACCATCCCGACATCGATGCGATTTCATTCGTCGGTTCGGCTCCGGTGGCGAAGCTCGTCTACGAGCGTGCGGCCCAGACCGGCAAGCGGGTCCAGGCCCTCGGCGGAGCCAAGAATCACATGGTGATCTGTCCGGATGCGGTCGTTGAGCCCACCGTCAACGGTCTGATCGGATCCGGCTTCGGTGCTGCCGGCCAGCGCTGCATGGCCGGCTCGGTGATCGTCACCGTCGGCGAAGGCCACGACCGTGTGGTTCCTGCGCTGATCGAGGCATCGAGGAAGCTGATCGTCGGCGACGGCCTCGATGAAGGCGTCGACGTCGGTCCGGTTATCTCCTGTGCGTCTCGCGACCGGATCAACGACTGGATAGATCAGGCAATCAGGGATGGCGCTGAAATTGTTGTTGACGGACGCGATCCGGAAGGAGCCAACCCGGAAGGTTCCTACGTCGGTCCGACCATCCTCGACAACGTCAGCAAGGACGATCCGATCGTCCGCGAGGAGGTCTTCGGGCCTGTGCTCGCGATCGTCAACGTCGACACGCTGGAGGAAGCGATCGAGGTCGTCAACTCAAGTCCTTTCGGCAACGGTGTCTCGATTTTCACCGAGTCCGCCTCGGCCGTCCGCAAGTTCCGGCATGACGTCGAAGTCGGCATGGTGGGCGTGAACATCGGGGTCGCAGCCCCGGTCGCCTTCTTCCCTTTTTCCGGCTGGAAGGCATCCTTTCTGGGTGATCTCCACGCCCATGGGCCGGATGGAGTCGAGTTCTTCACCCGCAAGAAGACGATTACCAGCCGGTACTTTAGTGGTGGACACGAGTCCGGCAGTTATTTCGTCGAACGCTGAACCGAAGCGGCGCTCCGTCCGGAATCCGCCAGGCAGGGGGGATGCCGTTGGGCCGACTCGGCCGCCTGGCCTGAGAAGGCTCTGCTCTATGCCCGTACCGGACGCTTCGCTGCGTAGAGCCGGCGAGTCGCGAGGGCCGCGAATTCGGGCGGAGCAATGTCGAGGTAACGGTCGAATGCGTAAACACCCGAGCTTCCTGCCTTGAAGGAAGCAGCGAGGGTCGGCCTGACCAGGCGGGGATGGATCTTCGGGAGCAGTTTCTGGGCGCGGAGCAGCCAGTCGAAAGCCCACTGGTGTCC
>JAGQUU010000275.1 GCA_020438345.1 Solirubrobacterales bacterium
GGCCGAGCGCTTGAAGCGCTTCTTGGCCCCTGAGTGTGTCTTCATCTTCGGCATGAGCCGGAACATTCAATCAAAATTGCCGGCCCACCGCCTTTCCGCCCTGCAAACGGAGTGATTTCCAGCGGGAACCCGCGCCGGGTGCTGCCAGGCTGGCCGGGCCCGCCGGTAGATTTGCCGGGATGCGAATCGTCCACGTGCTCGGAACCCGGCCCAACTTCGTCAAGATGGCGCCGCTGATCGCCGCGATCAGCAGGCGGATGCCGGGGGCCGATCAGACGATCGTCCACACCGGTCAACACTATGACCGGCTGATGAGCGAGATCTTCTTCGAGCAGCTTGGCGTACCGGCCCCGGACCACATGCTCGAGGTCGGCTCGGGCACCCATGCCCAGCAGACCGCCCGCGTCATGGAGCGCCTCGAGCCGCTGCTGGTCGAGGACCGTCCGGATCTGGTGGTCGTACCGGGCGACGTCAATTCGACCCTCGCTGCGGCCCTCACCGCAGTAAAGCTGGAAATCCCGGTAGCCCATCTGGAATCAGGGCTCCGGAGCTACGACCGGACGATGCCAGAGGAGATCAACCGGATCGTCACCGACCAGATCAGCGACACCCTTTGGGTCCACAGCGAAGAGGCCCTGCGCAACCTGGAACTGGAAGGGATCCCGGCCGAAAGGGCACATTTCGTTGGCAACACGATGATTGACAGCCTGGTCGCATTGCAGGATCGCTTCCGGCCGCTGGAAGCCTGCCGCCAGTTCGGTCTCGAGCCGGGCTCCTACCTGTTGGTCACTCTCCACCGCCCCGCCCTGGTCGACGGACCGCTGCTTTTCGAGGCGGTAGCTGCCCTCAATGAGGTCTCCGGCGCGATGCCGGTCCTCTTCCCGGTCCATCCCCGGACCCGGGCCCGGCTGGCCGGCAACGCCGAACTTGCGGAGAACCTTCATCTGGTCGACCCGGCCGGATACCTCGAGTTCCTCTCACTCGAAGCCGATGCCGGCGCGGTCCTGACCGATTCCGGCGGCATTCAGGAAGAGACCAGCTACCTGGGAGTCCCCTGTTTCACCCTCCGCGACAACACCGAGCGCCCGGTGACGATCGAGCTCGGCACCAACACTCTCCTCGGCCTCGACCCGGCCCGGATCAGCGAGATCCCTTCGATCATCGCCGCCCGGAACCCTTCCGCCCCACCACCGCAACCACCTCCGCTCTGGGACGGGCACGCCGCGGACCGGATCGCCGAACAACTGGCGCGGATGGGCCCCGTCACCTGACTCCGGAAGGTGGTCTGGTCAGTCTGCGGATTCGGCCGGGCCGGCTTCGGACTCGCTCGGAGCCGGTGTGCCGGGCTCGGTGTCCGGTGGAACGGCGTTCGGGTGGTCCGGGACCGCGTCGGGAGCTACGGCGTTCGGGTGATCCGGGATCGCATCAGGGGCTACGGCGTTGGGATGATCCGGCAAAGCCGGGGCTTCCCCACCACCGCGGCTCTTTCCCTTGTCCTTCTTCCGGGCCGCTTTGCCGGCTTCGGCCTCGCGGGTAGCTTCCTTGGAGGGGCCGAGCAGCATGCTCATGTTGCGTCCCTCCTGAAGTGGTCTGGTTTCGATTACGGCGAGTTCTTCACCGAGATCCTCGAACAGCCGGTAAAGCAGGTCGCGGCCGCGTTCCGGGTGGGCCTGTTCTCGCCCACGGAACATGATCGTCACCTTCACCTTGTCACCGGCTTTCAGGAAACGGGCAACATGACCCTTCTTGGTGTTGTAGTCGTTATCCGCGATCTTCGGGCGAAGCTTGATCTCGCGGATGTTCACCTGGGTCTGGTGTTTGCGGGCGGCCTTCTGCTTCTGCTCCTGCTCGTACTTGTACTTCGAGTAGTCGAGCAGCCGGCAGACCGGCGGCTTCGCGCCCGCCGCGACCTCAACAAGGTCGAGTTCTGCGTCACGGGCCATCTGGCGGGCCTTGTCGGTATCAACGATTCCGACCTGCTCGCCATCAGCCCCGATCAGGCGAACCTTGGGTACGCGGATACGCTCGTTGATACGAGTGTTGTCCCGATCGGGGGGACGCCGGTCGAACCTGCGCGGAATCGGCACTAGCTGCGAACCAACGGACGAATCAAGCGGACAAGAGACGGGTAGGCGAGCACGCGGGCGCAGCAGGGCGCGGGTTCTTTTTCGTGCTTCGAATCAACTGTCAAGCAGCATACAGAACTTTTCAACACTCATCGCGCCAAGTTCGCCTTCTTCATGCGAACGGACCGAAACCTCGCCCGCTTCCATCTCGCGGTCACCGACCACGAGCATGAACGGGAAACGCCCGAGCTCGGCGGCGCGGATCTTCTTGCCGACCGATTCGGAGCGCTCCTCGACAGAGACCCGGGCACCACCCGTTCGCAGGTCTTCGGCGATCTGGCGGGCATAGTCGAGGTGCTTGTCCGAGACCGGCACGATCCGGGCCTGGATCGGTGCCAGCCAGACCGGGAAGCGACCCGCATAGTGCTCGATAAGGATGCCGGCGAAACGCTCCATCGAACCGAGCAGGGCCCGATGGATCATCACCGGACGTTCCTGTTCATCCTCGGAGTCGGTGTAGGTGAGGCCGAACCTCTCCGGCATCTGGAAGTCGAGCTGGCAGGTGCCGAGCTGCCAGGAACGGCCCAGGGCGTCGGTCACATGAAAGTCGATCTTGGGACCGTAGAAGGCTCCATCACCGGGGTTGATCTTGTAGTCACGACCCTGTGCGTCGAGCGCGTTCTTCAGCATGCCTTCCGCTTTTTCCCAGAGCTCATCACTGCCCAGGGACTTCTCGGGACGGGTTGACAGTTCAACCTGGACGTCATCAAAGCCGAAACGGGCGTAGAGCTCGTCAATTGCCTCGCAGATCTCGGCCACCTCGGACTCAACCTGATCGATCGTGCAGTAGACGTGAGCGTCATCCTGAGTGAAAGCCCTGACCCGAAGCAGCCCGTGAAGAACACCCTCCCTCTCGTTTCGCGTCACCCGGCCGAACTCGGCGAGCCGCAGCGGCAGGTCACGGTACGAATGCCGTTGAGAACCGTAAACAAGGCAACAACCCGGACAGTTCATGGGCCGCAGCGCGTAGCGCCGCTCGTCGACCTCCATGAAATACATGTCGTCCTTGTAGTTGTCCCAGTGTCCGGAGCGGTGCCAGAGTTCCTCGTCCATCACCTGCGGTGTGGCGATTTCCTTGTAGCCACGACGGGTCAGCTGCTGGCGGACTTCCCTTTCGATCTGCCGCAGAAGCACGGTTCCGTTCGGTAGCCAGAACGGCATGCCGGGTGCTTCGTCACGAAGCATGAACAGATCTAGTTCCGGACCGAGCCGGCGGTGGTCCCGGGCCTTGGCCTGCTCGATTCGCTCCAGGTACTCGGCGAGATCATCCTTGGAAAAAAAAGCCGTGCCGTAGATCCGGGTCAGTTGCTCCCGATTCTCGTCACCACGCCAGTAGGAGCCGGCGACCGAATTGAGCTTGATCACCTTGATCCGCTTGGTGCCCGGACCATGAGGACCGCGGCAAAGATCCTCGAAAGAACCGTTTCGGTAAAGCGAAACCGTTTCGGCTCCCTCGTTGCTGACCAGATCCTTGATCAGCTCAACCTTGAATCTTTCGTCCTGGGCTTCAAAGATCCCGATCGCTTCGGCGACCGGAACGTCCCGACGCTCGAAGGTTTCGTCGGCCTTGATGTGGCGACGCATTGCGTCCTCTATCGCCGGCAGGTCCGCATCGGTGATCTTCACGTCATCCGGGAAGTCGAAGTCGTAGTAGAAGCCGCTCTCGATCGCCGGACCGATCGTCACCCGCGTGCCCGGATAGAGCTCCTGCACCGCGGCGGCCATCACATGTGCCGCGTCGTGCCGGATCAGTTCAAGACCTTCCGGATCACGGCTGGTGATGATCGAGATTTGCTCTCCGTCGGCAACCGGGGCACTCAGGTCCCGGATTTCATCCCCGACCTTGAGGGCCAGCGCAGCCCGGGCCAGCCCTTCGCCGATCGCCAGGGCGGCGTCGGCACCCGTGGCGCCCTTCTCCAACTGGAGAGGGGTGCCATCTGGCAGGTTGACGGTTATCGGGCTGGATTCGACAGGCATCGGCCAATCGTAGACGGATCAGCCGAGCAGTTCGTTCACCCGGGCGGCCAGCACCTCGTGGCCACGACGACTGGAGCGGCTGGCCGTCATGTTGAACCAGGCGTGAAGCATCGGCATCCAGTCGACGGTGACAGGCACGCCGGATTCAGCCAGTCGCTGCGCGTAGGCGTAGCCCTCTTCAAGAAGCGGGTCGGCGATCGCCAGCGAAACCACGGCCGGGGCAAGTCCCGAAAGGTCCCCGGCATAAAGCGGTGAGAGCCGCGGATTCCTTGCTTCCCCTTCCGGCACGAAGCATTCCTCAAACCAGTCCATTCGGGCTCTGGTCAGGTAGTAACCGCTGGAGAAAATGTCCCGGGACGGCATAGTCCCGGCACAGTCGGTCACCGGGTAGATCAGGACCTGGCAGGCAGGCTGCGGCTCCCCGGCGTGTTTCAGGTCCAGACAAAGCACAGTCGCCATTTGCGCCCCGGCGCTGTCGCCAATCACACCCACCTGGGTCGGGTCGGCGCCGAATCGGGCCGGATCCTCCATCACCGACCGCCAGGCCAGCAGGGCGTCATCAGCCTGGGCCGGAAAAGGATTCTCGGGAGCGAGCCGGTATTCGACCGAAAGCACCCGGATACCCGCTTCCCGGGCAAGCCAGGCCGAGGCGCCACGATGGGATTCGACAGACCCCTGAACCCATCCCCCTCCATGGAAGTGGACCAGCATCGGACCGGCGAGTGGATCGGATTCCGGAGTAAAGAGCCGGGCCCTGAGGCACCGATCCTGCCCTGGGAGATCCCATTCCTGGCTTTTTACGCCCGGGACCGGCAGGCTGACAGCCCTTGCGAGAATCTCTGTCTCCCGGCGGGCTTCCGACGGTACGAATGAAGTGCTTCCGCCTTCGATGACGGCGGTGACCCTTGCAATCGCCCAGGCGTCGGGGCGAAGTCCGGCCGCCTCGGCCGGGGGCTTGCCGAAGATTTTGCCCATCAGACTGTCCGGGATGGCGAGGAGAGTCCGGAGCAGCAAGCCGAGGATTGCCGAAGCCAGCCTCATTCCGGACTCTGAACTCACGGGCCGTATCGTATTGGCCGCAACCCGGTCTTCGCAGCGCGGTTACATGAGAAGATGAATTCAATGTTCGGGAGAAGAAGCGCGCTGTGGCTCGCCGCCGCAGCTATCAGTGTCCTGTCAATCGGAACGGTTCAGGTGGCGACGGCCGCGGCCGAGGAGCCCTGCAACGGAGCGGTCGAGCTGTGCGGTCGGAGCCTGGACCAGGTGGTCCTTCCAGGCACCCACAACTCGATGTCAAATGAGGAGTACGGCTGGCTGCTCCCCAATCAGCATTTTTCCATCCCCACCCAGCTACAGAAGGACATTCGGGCGTTCTTGATCGACACCCATTACGGCAAACCCGACGGAAGCGGTGGCGTCATCAACTGGAACAACGCGACCGACGGCAATCCGGCCGGAGTCGCGGGCACCTATCTTTGCCACTCGTATTGCAGTCTTGGTGCGTCCGATCTGGCCGGTGAGTTCAGCAAGGTCGCGAGCTTTCTTGCCGCGAACCCGCGTGAAGTGCTCGTCTTCGTTGTCGAGAACGGAATAAACCCGAATGATTTCGCCACTGCGGTCACTGCCAGCGGTCTGATCGGCTACATCTACACCGGTCCGACCTCGAGCTATCCGACGCTCGGTCAGATGATCGCGACAAACCAGCGAGTAGTAATGCTTTCGGAAGGCAA